>NZ_JBQENU010000016.1:0-75570 GCF_052044605.1 Bacillus sp. 22483
GAAGTATCATAGGATTTTTTTATAAAAACTCGAATTAACAGGTACGTTTTGTCTTGTTTAGTTTTCAAAGATCATCTTCATTTTCGCTCAGAGGCGACTTTATTAATATAACATTCTATCAAGATGAAGTCAACAACTTTTTTCTTGAATGTTATTTCTCAACCGCGCTGTTTCAGCGGCGAATACAAATATAACACCTTTTAAAAGAAGAAACAAGTATTTTTTCTAAATAATTTATTTTTCCTGATCTCTTCCTATATATTCGTACAAAAAGGGCTTAACTCCATAATTCACTATTGTTGATCCTGTAGGTCTTTAGTATATTTATAATAGATTGAAATTTAATAACCGCAGGGGGAGCCTCGTGCTGAGAGTGAACAATTCGTTGTTCTGACCCTTTGAACCTGTCAGTTAATACTGAAGTAGGAATGTGGAATCACTTGCATACATGCATGTATGCAAGCCGATATGTTTTTCTATGAATCACATACTCATCCTGACATGGTCTCTCCTTGCACAATTCGTGAAAAGGGGATTTTTTTATGCAGCAATCAAATCAATTAGTACGACTGATGGAGATCGCCATCATGACTTCTCTTGCACTTGTTTTAGATTATTTATCAGGTCTCTTTTTAAGAATGCCAAACGGCGGGTCAATTGCACTGATCATGATTCCTGTCATCCTCATGTCCATTAGATGGGGCGTGTCTGCTGGATTTATCATCGGTGTGTTAATCGCAGGACTGCAGCTGATGAACAATCCTATTATTGCTACACCTGTACAAGGATTTCTCGATTACTTTGTCGCATCTGTTGTGATTTGTTTAAGCGGGCTATTCTCAGGATCAATTAAAAAAGCCATTCAGGATAAAAAGCGAAAGAAACAATTCTTCTATATTATCCTAGCTGTATTTGTCGCCAGTTTTTTCAGGCTGCTGACGTTCTTTATTTCAGGCGTAGTTTTCTTTTCTCAATATGCACCAAAAGGAACACCAGGATGGGTGTATTCATTAGTTTATAACAGCACATATATGGTTCCTTCATTTATCATTTGTAGTATTGTTCTTTGTTTACTCATCCCTAGTGCGTCTCGTTTGGTTTTCCCTCAACAAAAATAACCCAGCTGCTTCAGCGGGTTATTTTTTTATGCATAATTTGCTGCTCTATTGAATCTATTAATAGTAGAAGATTTCATGCTGGAGGTACGACAATGAATCCTTACTCCATTATGCTGTGCTGTTACATCCTCAGTCTCGCCTACTTTTTGGCAAGTTTCTATGAGGCATTAAAAATAGCAGGTGTGAAAGGGAAAGTAGAGGCTTCTCCTTTTATATCTTATATTTTACTCGCCACCCTTTTTACTTTTTTCTCTCATTATTATTGGAAGCTGACGATATAATTTGTTGAACATGATCACTTAGTACAGACAGTTCCCATCCATACCCTATTTCCTCATGTTTCTCACCAGCCATCTCGAACTGGCTGGTGACGGCAAAACTAGGTTGAAGCTTTTGATAAAATTGCTTTGCTGAATTTTGCTCAAATACCCAGAGCAGCATATTCTGATAGCCTTTCTCTATTAAATAATCCACACCTTTTGCAATCAAAGCCATACCCGCTCCTGATTTCTGTTTTCTCTGCAACAAATAGATGGCATAAAGCTCACCATCATATATTGAATATCTCTCATCACGCTGTTTTCCGAAGGAAGCAAAACCAAATACTCCGTCAGCATCCTCTGCGACAAACGTGCCTTCAAGCGACCTGCTTCTCCAGCTCTCTTCCCGCTCCTCTACATTCAAAGCATCTAAATACTCTTGTGAAATAATGCCGTGATAAGTCGTTTGCCAGCTCTTCACATGAATTTCGGCAATTTTAGGAATATCATTATGTACTGCATGTCTAACCTTCATCTGAACACCCCTTTTAGCAATTTCCTACTCTATGTTTCATATGATAAGTTGCTATTTTATAAAATTCAATCCCTAATGGATATTCGTTGACATTTTGTCAACACCCCTATATATTGGGTACGACTTCTTCTATTAAAGAGTTGAACTTTATGAAAAGGGTGAGGAAAGAGATGGAATTTAAAACAACTGAGCTTCGGCAGTTTTTAAAAGAACAACTGCAAATACGTTCTCTTTCATTAAGAGAACTGAGTACACAAACAGAAATTGATAAAGCCACACTGTCTAGAATCATGAACGGAAAAAGAAAACCGACTTTGAACCATTTACAGCGGCTTTCAGATGCTCTACACATTTCTTTAGATCATCTATTGATCACGGCTGGATTTTCAATTAAAAACGAAAGAGTTCACGGTGATACGTTCATTCAAGCGGTAGAAGAGATTGAGCGAACGCTGAAAGATCATGATGTCTATGACGGAACGTTCAGCGAGAATGAATTGAAACAGAAGTTAAATGAATATGAGACCTATAGTCAATCAGACGAGGGAAAAGAAACGATCTCAGCAAAGTTTGAAAAAAAGATAGACACGATAAGCGGTGTTGGGCCATTTCTTGATCAATTGAAAAGCATGTACAGCTCGTTCATGAGCGCACGGGGTACTTCTCGAGAATTGATGTTGATGGGAGGCGCATTACTTTACTTCATTATGCCCGTTGATTTAATACCAGATTATATTTTTCCGATCGGCTATATTGATGACGCTGCAGCGGTGCAGGTCGTATTAAACCAGCTGACAAATAGGTCATAGCAGGTGACGGAGACATGAAAAAACAGAACAGCATTGACTTCGCATTATTATTCACTGTCATTTGCTTCTTTGTGATCAGCCTGCTGGCTGTGTATAGCGGATCGGGACAGTATGAAACGCAAGATATGTTTTATTTCGTCAAAAGACAAGTTTTCTGGTATATCGTCGGTTTTGGCCTTATGGCGGCAGTTGCTTACTTTGATTATGAACTGCTTGAGCGTTTATCTTTTCGATTATTTGCAGGTGGTCTTTTCCTCATCATTCTCGTTCATTTTTTTGGCACGAATCAAAATGGCTCCCAAAGATGGATCAGCTTTGGGCCCATGAAAGTGCAACCATCAGAATTTATGAAAATTTTTGTCATTCTTCTGTTAGCGGCTATTTTAAATCGATACAAACATCAGCGCTTTGCGTTTAAAGAAAGCATGATTCCCACAATGAAAATCATATGCTGGACCGCTGTTCCTTTTTTCCTGATTTTAATTCAGCCAGATTTGGGAACGGCACTTGTGATCTTGTCTATAGCTTTTACACTGATGCTTGTGTCAGGCATTTCAAGTAAGATGATCGCTGCATTAATCGCTTCTTTTCTTGGGCTTCTTGCATTTTTGACCTACTTGCACAATGAACATTTTGAGCACTTTACAAAAGTGATTAAACCTCATCAGCTTGATCGCATTTATGGGTGGCTCTCCCCAGATGAATTTGATTCGACATATGGGTATCAACTGAAACAAGCAATGCTTGGCATTGGGTCAGGACAATTATCAGGAAGCGGTTATACAAAAGGAAATCAAGTACAAGGGGGAAATATCCCTGAAGCCCACACAGATTTTATATTTGCAGTTATTGGTGAGGAGTTTGGTTTTATCGGCGCCTCCCTATTGATCTGTTTATATCTTATGATGATCTATCGAATGATTCATGTGGCTATGCATGCGAATACCCTTTATGGGCTGTATATATGTGCTGGGGTGGTTGGACTGATCGTCTTTCAAGTCTTCCAAAACGTAGGGATGACAGTAGGGCTAATGCCCGTGACTGGTCTTGCCCTTCCTTTTATCAGCTATGGGGGCAGTGCGCTTTTAACCAATATGATCGCCATTGGCCTTGTGTTTAGTGTCAATCTGAGGTCCTCATCCTACATGTTTGGACGTAACTGGGATTGAAGGTGATGTCATTGATTCTTTCTCACCTAAAAAAAATCGACTACATTCTTGCTGGGACGATTGTTTGTCTTTGTTTCTTTGGATTACTGATGGTGTACAGTGCGAGTTATCCTTTAGGCGAAATAAAATATGGACAGGGCAGCTACTTCTTCATGAAACAGTGGCAATGGCTTTTGATTGGGTTCTTCTTTTTTATCGCTGCGGCCCTGGTTCCATATCAAGCTTACCGTAAATATATTCGGTGGCTTGTGATGCTGTCATTGTTATGTCTTCTCCTTGTCCTGCTTCCTGGAATTGGTGTTGTCAAAAACAATTCACAGCGATGGATTCAATTGGGCTCTCTGATCATCCAGCCGTCTGAGGCTGTGAAATTAGTGATGATCATCTATTTTGCCTATGTATATGCAAGGAAACAAGCGTACATTACATCCTTTAAAAAAGGAGTACTGCCTCCACTTCTTCTTTTAAGTCTAGCTTTTTTATTGATTTTAAAACAGCCAGATTTAGGTACAGCAGTTTCTATTTTATTGAGCTGCGGTATCGTCTTATTATGTGCTGGACTTAAAACACGCCACCTCATTCTACTAGGTTCGACGGCTGTGGCAGGGATCACTTTTTTTGCTGTGACCGCTCCTTATCGTTTGAAACGGATCACTTCTTTTCGTGATCCTTTCATGTATGAAGATGGAGATGGTTATCAGCTGATTCATTCTTATCTCGCCATGGATTCAGGAGGACTGACCGGGAATGGTTTAGGCGGAAGCATACAAAAACTAGGATTTCTTCCTGAAGCCCATACAGATTTTATTATGGCTATCATTAGTGAAGAGCTGGGAATCATGGGGCTGTTGTTTGTGATGGGTGCCTACCTACTCATCATGTATCGCGCCGTTCGAATCGTTCAAGGTTTACAAGATCCATTTGGAAAGCTATTAACGATCGGGCTTACTTTTCAAATTATGATTCAAGCAGCCTTTAATCTAGGAGCTGTCTTTGGGCTTCTCCCCATTACAGGCATTCCTCTTCCCTTTATTAGCTACGGCGGATCTTCATTGGTGTTCATGATGATATCTGCAGGCATTCTTGTGAATCTCTCTTCATCTATCAAAAGACACCGGCATGTGCCCCAAGTAAAATAGACACCCTCTATCAGAAGGTGTCTTTTGATTTTTATTCTTCTATTTGACGATCAGCGATTTCTTTTTTTCTTGGCTGTTTGATTTCATTCGTCAGTTCTTGGATGCTTTGTTTCACATTGCCTTTGCCAGAGAAATTCTCAATAATTTCTTTGACATCAATTCCAGAGGAAGCTTTCAGACTTTCTTGAAGACTGGACATAAGGTTTGTCGCATAGCCGGTCACTTTGTTGGCGCCGCTGCCTTCCCCGTTACCACCTGTATCAACAACTGTAATTTTATCAATGTTAGAAAGTGGAGCAGATACTTGTTTCGCATATTCAGGTAGCATTTTCACAATCATATCAAGAATCGCCGCTTGACCATACTGTTCGAATGCTTCTGCAATTTTCTCTTTCGCTTCTGCTTCCGCAAGTCCTTTCAACCTAATGACTTCTGCTTCTGTTTCCCCTTTTGCACGATCGGCTTCCGCTTTGGCAAGCCCGTCAATCCGAACTTTCTCTGCTTCTGCTTTTGCCATTGCTTCAATGCTGTATTTCTTCGCATCTGCTTCTGCAAGACGCTTCGCTTTTTCCGCCGCAGCCGACTGCTCAACAGCATAACGGTCCGCATCTGCTTTCTTTTTCACTTCAGAATCGTATTGACGCTCACGACGCTGGATCTCTTTTTCTTCTAATTCAATTTGCTTCTGACGTTCAATGATTTTGACTTGCATTTCTTGTTCAGTTACGTGCTGACGATTACGAGCTGTTTCAAGATCGTACGCTTGGTCAGCGCTTGCTTTTGCTGTATCTTGTTCACGTCTGAATTCTGCTCTTTTCAGCTCATTGATTTTTTCTGCTTCAGCGATTTCAGTTGCACGCTCAAGCTCAGATTTCTTCGCATCTTTATCTGCTTCTGCACGTTTGATACGTGTTTCTTTATCTGCTTCTGCTGTCGCAATATCTGCATCGCGTTTCACTTGAGCAATTCTAGGTTTACCTAGTGATTCTAAATAGCCATTTTTATCACGGACATCTTTGATTGTAAACGATACAATGACAAGACCCATTTTCGCTAGATCTTGAGAAGCGACACGCTGTACTTCTTGAGAAAATTTCTCTCTGTTTTTATAAATCTCTTCAACTGTCATTGACCCTAAAATGGAGCGAAGGTGTCCTTCTAGTACTTCTCTTGCTTCATTTTCACGATCTTCTTTTGTTTTCCCTAAAAACTGCTCTGCCGCAGTGGCGATTTCTTCAATTGATCCGCCAATTTTAATGATGGCCGTTCCATCCGCCATGACCGGTACACCCTGTTCAGTATAGACTTCAGGCGTTGAAACATCTAGCTTGCTAGATAGTAAGCTGAGCGGCTCTGCTTGTTGAAAAACAGGGAGTACAAAGGTACCTCCACCTCTTACAATCTTAATCTTGTTTCCACCTTCATCCACGTGGACATTTTTACTTCCGAGGTAACTTCCTGTGACGATTAATGCTTCATCTGGACCAGCTGTCCGGTATTTCGAAACAAATACACCAATAAGTGCAATGAGAATCACAAGCACAATTCCAATAATAATTAATATGGTTGTTCCTGGCATAGCATTCCCTCCTAGATTTCTTCATTTGGTATAACAGATAACACGCCTTTGTTCACTTCGACGACCAGCACCCGGGTTCCATATGGAATCTCCTCTTCTTCGAAACTGACGGCAGGCTTTGAGATTTTTCCGCTGTTACTAATTAACAGCACTTCTCCAAACCCATCTTTTGGTACAGATACAATGATCTCCCCAGTTCTTCCTTTTAGGTCGGCCTCCGTATATGAAAGAGATTCTTCAGCAGAGGAAAGCGGGACTAAGACAAATACATGTAAACAAGTAACGAGAACCACTGCGAGGATGGCAGATATTACGGCGCCAAGTCCACTTCCTACAATTACTGTTTTTTCAGAGATAAATCCTCCAGCCGAGAAAAAGGTAAGAAATGCGAGGATCAATGTTGGTTGAAGGAACGGGACAGGAATCGCTTCAAACAATCCATCAAATACATCGCCAAAAAAGACGAAAACAAGCGTCAGGATTCCTGATACCATCAATATGTATAAGTACAGCGTCTGAAGAGGCAGCCCAAACACATCCATCTTCCTCACCCTTTCTTTATGAAATGAGCAGCCTTTCATTCATTTAGACCATGCTCACATCCAAGTGTATTCCTTCTAACAGGTAATACGAACCACTTTTGTAAAGGTTTCATTTTTCATCACAATTCATTAAAGGATTTCTCGGATAGCTAAAGAATGATTGTCTTGTACCAGTATGATAAAATTTGATCTTGAGGTGAGAGAAATGAGTTTATTACATGAAGCAAGACAAGAATTGTGGCAAGAGCTGCAAGGATTGAACGAAGAACAATTAAATCAAAAATTATCTGATGATACTTGGAGTATTCAAGAAGTTGCAGATCATTTAAAGAAGATGGACCTAGTTGCAGCAAAACATCTAGCTGCCGAGGGGAAAAAAGCACCGATTAAAGAATATGAGCCAAAGCCGGTGGAAATGGCAGAGGATCGTTCAAAAAAAGCCATCGCGCCTAGTATTGTTGAGCCAGAGCGCAAGCATGTGACACCTACACATTTAAAAGATGAGCTTGATACAGCTCGTGAGAAATTAAATCAAATTTTATCAACGTTTACAGAGGAAGATTTCAAACGCGTGATTGCACATCCTGTATTTGAAGAACTTTCATTAAAGCAATACCTTGATTTTATCGGCGCACATGAAAAGCGCCATATTCATCAAATTAAAGAAATTAAAGAACAGCTATAAGATGTAAAAAAGACTCCCTTTTGGGAGCCTTTTTTCATTGTTACACTGTTTTAGGTGTTAAATCAAAGCAGCGAGCGTAAATCCAGTTGTATGCTTTTTCGTTGAGGTCTCTTGGGTTTCCAACTGTTTGCGGATCTTTCATTGCTTCTTTAGATAAACGGTCGATCATATCTTTTGGTACACCTTGTTCTTCTAATGAAGGAACTTCTAGGTCTTCCACTAAATCATACATCCAATTCACTGCTGCTTTTGCAGCTTCCTCTGTTGTCATTCTGCTTGTATCAATACCGAATGCTTGCGCAATTCGAGCGAATTTCTCTGGGTACCCTTTCCAGTTATATTCCATGACAGGTCCCATCATTGCCGCTACACATTGACCATGTGCGACTGGAATAATGCCCCCAAGCGTTTGGCTCATCGCATGGGCTGCGCCAGCTGATTCACTGCCATAGGAAAGTCCGGCAAGCATCGCAGCTTGTGCCATGCCATATCTTGCTTCCAAATCCTCTCCATCGGCAAAGGCACGGCGAATATAATGAGCAGCATATTCAATGGCCATGAGTGCTACCGCATCTGTAATTGGCTGAGCAAACTTCATCGTATAGCATTCGATCGCGTGCGCAAGCGCATCGATACCCGTCATTGCCGTCACATGCGGCGGCATAGATACATGAAGCTCAGGATCAATCACTGTTAGGTGAGCTGCAATGAGCGGTCCACCTGTGTTGAATTTGAATTCCCTTTCTTCGTCAGTGATCACTGCCCACTGCGTGACCTCTGAACCTGTACCAGCCGTTGTCGGAATTGTGGTTAACGGAGGGATTCTATTTTCAAGCGGTTTTTTCCCCTCAGCCGCTTCGTAATCAAGGACTGAGCCTTCATGAGTTGCCTCTACTCCGATTGCCTTTGCTGTATCCATTGAACTGCCGCCGCCTACTGCGACTAAACCATTACAGCCTTCTTTTTCATATAACGCAGATCCTTCATTCACTAAACGGACTGGCGGGTTTGGCTCTACTTTATTAAATAGAACCACATCAACTTGTGCTTCATTTAATGAAGCAATCACTGGATCTACAACACCTGCTTGATAAATACCAGGATCTGTCACAAGCAATACCTTTGAAACGCCGTATGCTTTCACTTCTTTCCCAACATGTTTCACTGCCCCAATGCCATGCTTGATTACAGTCGGAATTTCAAACGTATGGAATTTTTGCATGCTTTCAATTTTCATATTTAACGTCATATAGAATCTCCTCCAGATAAGTGATATTTATTTAAACCAATGAACCGCTTCTGGTTTTGTATTTCGATATAAATGTTTTAGTTCCGTATATTCTTCAAGGCCCGTACGTCCTAATTCACGTCCAAGACCTGATTGTTTATATCCGCCCCACGGTGCTTGGGCAAAATAAGGATGGAAGTCGTTGATCCATACCGTGCCTAATCTTAATTGACGAGCCACTCGTTCGGCTTTGCCGATATCAGAAGACCACACCGCTCCTGCTAAACCATAAATCGTGTCATTTGCCAGCTCGATGACTTCTTCCTCTGATCGGAAGGATTCGACAGTGAGGACTGGTCCAAACACTTCTTCCTGTACAATTCGCATCTCTGATGTACAGCCTGAGAAAATCGTCGGCAAGTAGAAGAATCCTTTTTGAAGCTCCTCTGCATCAGGTCGTTTCCCACCTGTTTCTAATGTTGCGCCTTCGTCTAAACCGATGCTGACGTATTTTTCTACTTTTTCTCGATGCTCAGCTGAGATGAGCGGTCCGCTCTGGGTTCCTTCATCAAAGCCGTTGCCTAGCTTGATTTTTTTCGTACGCTTCACCAGTTCTTCTAAAAATTCATCGTGAATGGACTCTTCCACTAACAAGCGTGAACCTGCTGAACACACTTGCCCTGCATGGAAAAACACAGCATTCATTGCCTGGTCAACCGCTACGTCTAAATCAGCATCTTGAAAGACGATATTCGGGTTTTTCCCGCCGAGCTCAAGGGCGATTTTCTTCACATTCCCGCTGGCTCCCTGCATGATTTTCTTACCTGTTTCAATACCGCCTGTGAATGAAATTAAATCGACTTGGTCATTGACAGCCAGCTCATCGCCAACAGTTGCTCCAGGTCCAAGCACTAAGTTGGCAACGCCTGCTGGAACACCCGCTTCTTCCATAAGTTTGAAAACTTTGATCGTGGTTAATGGTGTAATTTCACTTGGTTTTAGTACGATTGTATTTCCAGCTGCAAGGGCAGGAGCGATTTTCCAGCTCGCTTGAAGCAATGGATAGTTCCAAGGAGTGATTTGACCGCATACACCGACAGGTTCTCGGACTAATTCGCTTTTTGAGTTTGGAATAGGAGATGCAATGATTTCCCCGCCATCCTTATCAGCAAGACCTGCATAATATTGAAATACATTCGCAATATCGTCCATATCTGCTTTGCTTTCCTCTAATGTTTTACCCGTATCAAGTGATTCTAATTTGGCTAATTCATCAAGGTCTCGTCTAATCAATTCCGCAATTTTGAACACAATATTTCCTCTTTCAAGTCCAGGCAGGTTTGCCCAGTCCCCTTGATCGAAGGCTTTTCTTGCTGCCTTAATGGCTAACTGTGCGTCATTTCTTGATCCTTCACTGACTGTCGCGATCACTTCTTGATTAAATGGATTGATGATATCTCTTGTGTCGCCACTCTTAGCGCCAACCCATTGTCCATCGATAAATAGTGTTTGACTCATAGAAGGAACCTCCTCTGATTCTCTTTGGTAAGTTTGTTAAATAAAAATTTAACGTTTTGAACATAATTAACTTAACATGTTCAAATTTTTCTGTCAAAGGGTGGATATGCTTCTTTTATTTTGACATTTTGCATTCTTTCGTTAACATATAGTCCATAAAGATTTTTTTGAACGTATTGAATTCACTTAATAGAAAGCAGGGACAAGATGAAAAAGCAGGAACAGCCACAAGCAGAAGAACGCATTTTAGCTGCTAAAGATCTCGTCATTGATTCCATCGCTGAAACAATGGATCTCTATGGCATTACTAGAAGTGCGGGTATTTTATATGGAACGATGTATTTAAATGAGGAAATGACGCTGGATGAAATGCGTGAAGAGCTGCAAATGAGTAAGCCTAGTATGAGTACGGGTGTGAAAAAACTGCAAGACATGAATATTGTCAAAAAGACCTTTCACCGTGGCCGAAGAAAACACAGCTTTGTTGCTGAGAAAGACTTTTTTAAGTTTTTCATGAACTTCTTCCCGCAAAAATGGGAACGAGAGGTTGAGGTCAATCTAGCAGCGATTGAAGAAGCGCAAGAACGCCTTCAAGATGTAGCTCGTGATGATCAGGCGGAGGAACATGAAAAAGAGGAAGCGAAACAGCTCATTGAACAGCTTGAAAGCTCAAAAGCCTATTATGATTGGCTTAGACGATTAGCCCACTCGGTTCATTCGGGAGAAATCTTTGACTATATTCCGATTGATCAGAAAGAAAAATAGCCGGGGTGTTTGTGTTTTACAGCTTGAATTTTACAGGAGGATTGATTATAATAAGTTATGTCGTAATACTTCGGGGCATTAGCTCAGCTGGGAGAGCGCTACGCTGGCAGGGTGAACGACATAACCCGAAGCAAACAGACGTTCTCTGATAAAGACTGATTTAATAAGATTCTATGATGAGCCTTTCTGAATAAATATTTTCATTTCTGAACAAAACTGAAAGGGTTGGTCCCCAATCCGTCCCCATAAAAAAACAGACCATGCAGGGTCTGTTTTAATTTTGCCTATACGTTTAGAGAAGTTGTGTTTCGATCGATTGCAGCAGCAATGAAAGCAGCAGAAGCAAAATTAAAAGAAATGTAGATGCTGAAAATAATGTTCAAATATAATAAGCCCTTTTCGGGGCTTTTTATTTTATAATAGTCTACTTCTCCTAATGCTTAACCAAAGTAGCCGTTTTCTGCGGTTTGAAAATCATTTGAGGAATTTATATGTACAGTGGTTGTGATCCCCATTAATAAGGTAAGGCTTAATATCATAACTTTCAGTTGCTTCATTCAGCTTCCTCCTCCATCCATGTCAATTTTTTGGCCTGTGATTCCAAACCTTCATCAAAGTATTTTGATGCCAGTTTGTAATTATCCTGCTTTTTATAAAATCTTGCTGCCATAATTGACAATTCTGCGGCATCCGTCCAAAGTTTTTGAGATTTCAGTACATTCAAGGCCACATCGAGCTTGTTTTCATCAACAGTTACATATATTGAATGTATGATGTTTAACTTAGCAATATACGCATTGTCAGATAGTTCATTCGCTAACATTAGAGACTCATTGTACACATCCAATCCTTCAGCTGTTTTATCTAACTGGAAGAGGGCACGTGCTAACATGTACTTTGTTCTCATATGCAAAGTCTTGTGTGGCTTTTTTAGTTCAATAGACAAGACATTATGGAAAGAGTCCATTGCTTGCTGAAGCTTTCCTTGGCGCTCATAGCATATACCTAAATTGAGATATCCTAGTGCTTGTGGAAAATCAAGGTTAGAAGCTGCTGCTAAATTGATAGCATCCTTATAAGTGGATTCAGCTTTGACAAATTGGTTTAAATCCATTTTGTTTGAAGCAATCACCATTAGAGTAGTCGCTACCCGACTCTCTTGTAAATCTGCTGATTTAAAGCTTTCTAAAGCTTTTTTGGCATGGTTAATGGAGAAATGATTTTGTGCTATTTCATAATATGCAATTGCCAGCTGATAGTTAAATTCAGCACGTTCTAACTCATCCAGGACATTTCTCAGACGAGTTTCTGCAATATGATAATAGTTGATAGCATCTGAAAATCGCTTTTTATAGAATTCATACATACCATTGAAGAAGAAGTAATAATAATGAATCATGTCATCCGTTTTTTGCTTCTCTTCAATGTCTATTTGCTTCAACAGCTCTTTTGATCCCTCAAACTCCTGCACCATCATTTTGTATCTAGCATCAATCAAGTTAAAATATAATAAGACATTTTGGTCTTCTTCCATATTTTCGCAAGCTTGTACTATCTCGTTTCTCATTGTTTCAGCTTTTAGGATATCTTGTTTTTTTATAAATCCGTACCAATCACCGATCATTTTAGCTACAATTGGGCTTGCTACTTTTTCTCCCAAACAAACCTCCCCCTATCCCTTCCTTTATTTTCCCTATAATTACATATATTATCATCCATTTGAATATCCCACACCGAAAAGAAACCGCAAAAAAGAGCAAAAAAAAGAGCTCCTGTAAAGGAGCCATGTGAGTAATACATGAGTAATAGTGGTTTGATAAAGAAGTAAATCATTGAAATATACGAATTTTTTAAATCCCCGTTTCCGCGGGTAAACCGTATATAAATTTATTATAACTCAAACTTAGACACAGAACAAACATTCGGTTATAATTCGAATGAGGTGTATGAAATGTGGAATGAGGAGAAAGATCAAAACAGGTGGAAGATGAAATTCATCTTGCCCGAACATAATGAAGCACTAAGGCAACTTAATCTTGCAAAACATAAGATTGAGCGGCCAACATTAAGCCCAGAACAGATTGAGGAATTTGAATATACAATTGCCACAGCAATGAGTGAAGACTTGCCGCTGGACTTTGAGTTATATGATAACGGCTTTGTTCGCAAAGTAAGTGGGTGCGTTGTATACGTGGATCATCTACGAAAGGAATTTCGTGTGAAGGATGATCGTGGCGATACAAATTTCATTAAGTTTTCAGATATACTAAATGTAAAAACACCCTAACTATGAGTAAGGGTGTTTTTTAGCGAGGTATTTATTATTTATATTTTCTTTTGCCCTCCATAAACTGCTCCATTTGAACCAGCACCAACAAAAACTTCAAATGTACCTGAATTTACTACTACCCCCGCCCATTTAAAGCCAAGAATACCTTCTACATATACTCTTGAAAAAACTTCTTTATATACATATCCTCCATGACTTGCATCTCTTGCTTCTCCAAGAGCTCGAGGAGTAATACTAAAAACTGTTCCAGAAAAATGGCGATTAACATCACCGTCTTTGTGAACCACTTTAACGGTTTTCTTTTTCTTATTGTAATCGAACCTACCCTCAGCCCACAGAGTAAAAATTTTACCCCCACCGACCACTGCATAAGCAATAGTAACTGACTTCTCAGTTTTAGTCACAGCTTGGGTGCTCGCATCTGCAGAAGTGACTTTTGAAGTATTTTGATGAACTTGAATGTCTCCAAGTTTACCCAACATCACTTTAGTCACTTCATCATCATTTTTAAATGTATAAACCTTTTCGAATGGATCGGTGTTGACAGGTTCTGAATAAGGAAACTTGGTGCCTGTCTCTCGAATATTAAATGTTTCGTACTTTTGTTTAAGTTCTGGGAATACTTCGAATGCATCTAATGATGTGTTTGTATATTTCTGAGGAGTTGGATATGCAGCAAAGTGCTTTTCAATCGTAGTATTAACTTGATCTGAATTTGTATTTTGGGGAAGATTGTCTAGTGTCATTTTTAATAAGGCTACATTTGTTTCGACATAATTTCTGATTTGAGATTTTTCGTCATTCGGTTCTGATTTGGCTGCTGCTGGTTTTATAAAACCCGTTGCACCGAACAACATAGCGACACCTAGTATTACACTTAAAACTTTTTTCAATTTAAAACCTCCATTGCCTTCTAAACCCTCGCTTATATATGGGCTTCTACTTACCTATGGAGATTCCTTCTTTTTTTCAATACTAAATGATATATGATATTTCCAAGACAAAAAATAAGACCTACGATAGCAAGGATATAAATTGGCCATGCTAAGAAAGGTAAGAAATTAGCCACAATTGCTAACACTGCGATTGTTATCATATATAAACTTATCAATCTCAATAAAACCATAAAAACACTCCTCTCTTCATTTGCATTCCCATTTTAACAGATACCACCAAATAATTCATGAGGATATTATCATCTTGTATCACAAAAATAATGAAATCATATTCACGTTTGAATAAATTTGAATTTGTTAATCTTTTAATAATCCCCCATCCTACAAAGGACAGGGGATTTACTTATTTCAATGCTTTTTGAAGAGCTGCTTTTGTCTTTGGACCATAGATGCCATCTGGTGTTAACCCATGCATCATTTGAAATCGAGACACTGCATTCGCAGTTTTTTTCCCATAGTAGCCATCAATCCCGTTGTTTTTTGCTCCTTTATCGGGATAGTAATACACAGCAGCCAGAGCCTCCTGCAATGCTTTTACTCCAGCGCCCTTTGTCAAAGGTTTGGTCACTTTAATGATGCCAGATGGTAAGTTAAACGACTTTTTAGGCTTACTCGCTTTTGGCTTGGATGGTGTGTTTTTTACAGGTGTCGCCGGCTTCGCTGTTGCCTTTTCCCCTGTATGAGCGGTTGCAATCCCCGCCTTGAAGCTGTCCCAGCGATTAAGCAACTTTCGTGGGCATTCTTTGCCGCTCCATCTCTTATGTGGCACAACGTTGGCCAATGGAATGCCTTGCTCAGTCATCAGCTGACGAATTAGCCATTGAGCGTTCTCAACTGCCTTTTCAAAGTCCCCATCAGCATTCTCACAAATTTCGATACCAATTGATCTCATATTGCCGGTTCCCCGACCATCTCCCGCATGCCAACCGTTTTCGTTTAGCGGCAAATGCTGATAAATGACACTATCATCCACAGTGTAGTGCCAGCTTGTAGCTGTATTAGGTTTTTTTACATAATTGACATGACGCAAGGCATTTGCTCCTTGGTCAGTGTTAGCTGTGTTATGGACCGTAATATACAAAGGCTTCATATAGTTGCCTGGTCTGTTGCGGTTACCCTTTGGAATAAAGTCTTTAATGATTTTTACCACGTTCATCGTCTCCTTTTCGGTATATTAAAAAGAGCCACCTCATGGCAGCTCCTTATTTCGCTAATCCTTTTTGTTTTAGGACTTCTTTCTGTAACTTTCCTTTATCGGTCACATAGTTATTTTTAAACCATGCGACAAGGGTTGTTACGATTGTAAAGATCATTGAGCCAGCAAGGTACAATGTCTCAGCCAACGAAGTGACTTGATCCTCACTGATCGGCAAGATTGGCTTGCCAAATAGAATTAACGTTTGGTTGATCAATGCCATAAATAGAAGCACCGTGCGGATCACCGTGCCTTTGTCGAAGTTTTTCATAAATGTTCCCTCCTATTATTTTAAATTCCGTTCAATTTTATCGAGCTTGTCGATCACGACATCATACTTCTCACTAAACTTTGCTAACACATCATTTTGCGCTTCGATTTGTTCATTGAGCTTGTTTTCTCTTTCCTTTGTTGTGTTGAGAACATAAAACAATACCCAACAAAAAAGAACCGCAAATGGTCCTTGTGTCATCAAATATTGAGCCAAATCCATTTCCACCATACTCACCTACTCCCTCACTTGATCACCCCCTTAAAGAAGGCAAAATAAAAAGCCCCTCTAGGCTTCGTACTGTTCTCCCGTTATTTCTTGATAGTCTTCTTTGTTAATCCAACCGATTTCTACATAAAAGGCAATGTCTTCAGGACCGTAACACTTCCACTCCCAAAACTGCTTTATATCTGCAACTGTTGGATATATCATGATTTTTCACCACCCTTCAACTCCTGAATCTCAGTCATGAGTTGGGCCAATTGTTTCGCCATTTGTGCTTCGCGCAGTTTGGCTGCAGCTGCTTCCTTTGACAGTTCAGTCAATTGTTTAGTTAAGACCGCATTTTGCTGCTTTAGTAACTCAATATCATACGGCGGTTGCTCTGTTTGTAAGCTATCAATGTATTCTTGGGTTGCCGACTCACTCCATGTCTTACTTGAAGGATTGTATTTTGCGATGTACAACCCTTCTTGCGGTTGAACATCTGTAAAACCCTCTGGAATTTCAGCATCATCGGGTATTTCTTTATCTCCACCAGGTATATACTTAAATTCCTCATCGTACGCGTATATTGGCTTCATATGATTTATCCCTCCTTTGCCTTAAACATACAATTCACAACAATAAACTCAGTATTGCTGCTTGTGCTTTGTATGCAAAAACGGCCATCAGTTGCGATATATTGTCTACTATATTGAGGTCCTTTAAAACCACCGGTACTTGAAGCGACTCCAAGATTGTAGAAAGGAGCAACTGGTTCACATCCTTCTGGTAACATAAAGGCAGGTACATCACCTAATGTCCCTCCGGCAATTGCTCCCTTAACAGTAACAGTTCCAAGCGCATCTTTTGCAACACGTACCCGATAATCATTATTGACCTCAGACTGATATGTTTTCCAACCGTTGCCGATCGTAGGATACTTCCAATTGAGCTTTGCATCTTTTTCAGTCAGCATTCGTTCCCAGCCTTTAAATGAACCGTCTGTGTGTACTGTTCCATACCAATGCACATTATCAACACTTCTTATGACGTGGAAATTTTTTCGAGTGCCCGCTCTTTCAACATCAATGTTGAACCATGACGAATCGTTTGTGATCGGCATGTTTGTAAGATATTGACCAGCTGCATAATAACGGCCAGGGGGTAAAGACAATACATCCGTTCCATTCAAAACAGTTGGAAGCGGCTTACGATCACCCGAATCTTGAGTGATTTTATACAGTTGGCCACTATTCCATTTATCTTTTTCAGCTGATGTCGGAAGCTGCGTCCAAGTGATTGATATATGGCTAGAATTATAGTAGAAGTAATACGCATTACCTGACGTATCTACCGCAAAACCAGTTCCGATATTGTTTTGGCCAACAGTCTGTATCCCTCTCAAATAGGCATTGCTGGGCGCTGGGGAATCTTCTACGCCTGGGGATGCAATGAAAGTACAGGTCCCTTTGTCTTTTATTGCATCATAAATATTTTTGTCAGCTGGAACAGATATCAAGTATTTGCCGTCATCAGCTGTGATCTTATATAACTGCGATTCATTCCATTTCTTTTTCTCCGCTTCAGATGCATGCGGCTTAGTATCGCCAATATGGCCACCAAGTTGATCTAACAGTCCAGTATCATTTTCAAGCAACACTTTAACCATGTCATTGAACAGATCCGCATGAGCCTTGTCACTTGTTTCAAACACTTTAGGAGATTTAATATCCATCGATGAGCACTCCTTTCCTAGTAAATATCATCAATCTCAAAGATGAATTCAATGTCACCATCTTTTTGCTTGTCTGTCATGGTGCGGATCGCCGTAAACTTTCCATCTTCATCAACAAGAGCCAATTCATTGATGATTTCCCCAGCAAGCTCTCCTTCAGCGATGGTGCACGTGTACCGGATTTTTGCCGGCTCCATAAACTCATATGAATCAATGTCCTTTTGAACAAGTTCACTCTTTAACTCTTGTTCTGTTCCATCCAGAGAGATTGGTTTTCCGTCTTTCGTTCCACCTTTTCCGAAAGCCATCTTGACCACTTTAGTTAGCCTTGTTCCCTCTGCTCTAGCCTTCGCCATTTGTTGGCGAGCATAAAGCGTTGTAACGGTTAATTGATCAGCCATAATGATCCTCCTTTATAAATCTATTTGTTTGGACGTGGCAGCTAGATATTTTGAACCGTCGAGCGGTACCGATCCATCAAGCGTCCAATATTTCTGCTTAATGATTACACTTCCGCTTTGCTCATTTGATACATGAGCAGCCATGCGGAATGTCATTTTCTTTTTTTCTTTCCTAACATGATTGAAGCGTGATCGAAGCGTAAGAGCAGCTTGTTGATCCGTTTCATGTTTGGCTCCTACCAAGACATATCTTGTCCGTCCAAGAACTTGCTTTTCTTTTTTGAGCTTCATGGCCAATTTTAAAGACTGCCTAAACCGAACAGGAATGTCAGTAGAATTGCGCGATCCGCTCAAATAAAAAGTTCCATTCAGTAAAAACTCTCCATTGAGTAGGATCGGAATGTGATCAAAGAAGCCCACTCTGCTGCGCAGTGTGAGCCGGTTATGATAATCTTTTATTTCGTTAACGTCTGTGTGATGAACGCTTGTGAATTTGTAAGCCAAGTGTGCAGGCTTTAAGTTTTCAAGTGTCTCTACAATGTATCTGGTGTTCTGCAGGTCATCCAAATTAACACGAAGGGAGAAATGATAGCGGCCTGTCGTTAGACGAACCACTGCGCTAGGGTTCTTCAAGAACCGGTTCACTGCTCTTTCTAGTGATGCATACGTGATCGGTGGAATGTTTGACATGAGATTCAATACACGTGCCCTGCGCAGCTCAATAGAATCACCTGACTCCCGCTGCACCTTCAGCATCCTTTCCCATCGATCCAATCCCCATGTTGCTGTGACCGGAAACAATTGATCAGTCATATCAAAAATAGAATCGTCTAGCCTTTCCATCTCGGGAGCTTCGGATTTCATGAGCTCATCAAAATCTGTGATCTCTGTGAGATAAGCAGGAAGGTAAGCTTTCATTTCATCAAGCTTGCTCAATGACGTTCACCTGCCCTAGACGCGGAATTTCAATGTCTTGGAGCGGCAAGTTTTTGGCTTCACCATTGATCAAGACATCCGCATAATCAGAGACACTATCCGCATGATACAAAATGTCATTGATCGCTGACATTCTGATCACATTTTCTTCAAAGGCAAGTGATTTTAGAAGAGCCTTGATCTTCTCCTCTATTTCTTGTTGAGCATCTTCAAGTGAATAGTCCATTTTAAGCTCCACCGATACGGACACCTCAACATCTTTCCACTTGGCGCTTTCGACAGTGGCAGTAGCCCCGATTGGTGCTTGGCCTTCCCCTTCTCCCGGTACAGGGTCAATATACTCTTGGACCTTATTGACGAGCAGATCCGTCGCCACATCAAAATTCCCGTCAGTGATGACAACTTTTACTGTGCCTTCACCATTCCAAAGTGGGAACACCTTCGCCCTGCCAACTCCTTCAACTTCTTCAGCCCACTTTTTATAGTGAGCTTTGTTGGCACTGACAGCCTCCCGCCTTGCCCTCATCAAGTACCGTTCATACAGCGCTTCATCGTCTTCTTCTTCTTGACCAGGTATTTTCAGCTCCTCAAAAATGACTGATTCTAAACCTGGTATGTTATCGAGTGATAAGAGCGGCAGCTCTGCAAAATTCCCATTGCCTACAGCACCAGTTGTTTCACACTTCAGCGTGCCGTCAGATTGATACTGGAAGTACAAATTGTCGATATAAAACCTTGATTCCGTTGGTATTCTGATACCTTCAGGTGAGACTTCAATGGACCATACAGCACTTGTGGCCGCTTTACGAGTGATCCCCACTTCTGCTGCTCGTCGATCTAAAAATTCCCCCTGCGCTGTATCTGCAAAGACAAGATCGAATACCTGATCTAGCCATATATAAGATTGAGCAAGTTCGGCAGCTGCAGGGGCCAACGCATTCCATATCACGCTGTTTTCACGTTTATCAATATCATCGGGTATACGTTCCAGCATTCGCTCCATGATGGCTTCATAAGACTGATCTTCAAACATCTTCGCCAATCACCTCCTCGATCTCCAAGGTTCCTTCATCTGTCACAACATCAAAGACCACCTTAAAGGCTGCACCCTCTTTAGTGATCTCAAAATCTTGAACACTTTCGATTCTTTCATCTACTAAAAGAGCTTCTTCAATGAGCCGCGGGATCTCCATTTCCTTGTATTCGTCCGTTGATTCTTCATCAGACACAGCTTCTTGAACCTCACATCCTACATCATGGCTATAAACAGCATGCGAATATCGTTCCGTTCTTAAGGCCATATAGACGAATTGGCGAATCGCATCAAGACCATTGATCTTTACATTGGTTAGACGTCCTGACTCGAAGTCGATACGGTAGGTGGTCGAAGGTTCAACAATATCCTCTTCGTCCTCATTCAAATCCTCAATCTCTTCTTCTGGAGAGAGTGCCATCATGAACCACCTCCTACTACTTTATCTAAGATGTAAAATATCTGGCCACCTGTCATCGCAATGACCATGACACTATCGCCTTCTTCGAGTGCATCATCTTCATCTTCGTCCAATCGAGCTGGCCACATTAACAGATCTTCCGGAATGATAAGTTTGTCATTTTCGTTCAGCCTGACATTAAGAGGGGAAACGGAGACAACATCACCAAGTATCAATTCCATTGGTGATTGTGCATCAACAGCATTGACGGCCAATCGCTTAATTGCCTCACTTAGTTTCATGTCTGGTTCCCCGTTGGGATTGTATTCTTTTCAACGACATCAATTGTCATGGTGTGTTTGGTTCCCTTAAATTCATGGCTGTCTTGATCAATCCAATACGTTTTCTTGATGCCGATATCCGAAATGATGATCCGGACAGGCATGCCGCTTTGCAGCTCAGGAATACCTAGAGCTTGGATACTTTTGAGTTCTTTTTTCACGCCCTTTTTCTGTGAGAGACGAACATCAGCCCTCTTTTGCAGCTGTGCCTGATTGATTTCCCCTGACACTCTTTCGACGTGCTGCAGGATGCCGTATTTACTTCTAGCAGCACTATCATTCGCCACAGCCAGCATCTCAATCTCTTTCTTTTGCGTAACAGTTTTCGGCTTGGTAGGTTTGGTCGTTTTCTTATCTTTTTCTTTATCTTTGTCAGTAGTCTTAGATTTCTTTTTTTCCTTCTTCAGCACCTTAATTTTTTCCACATGTGTCGCTCTCATCTTTACACGTGTGGCTGTTTCCTCAATCGAGGTGCTGTACTGATAATCAATGAGATTCACGCCTGATTCAATGACCCATACTTCGGACGGATCAGGCCACGCTCTTAGCCCCATCTTTCCTTTAGCAGAATAGATTTGATAGTTACGCCCTGTTTGCTTCTTTGTTTCTTTTAACGCCTGCAGGATGATGTCATAAAGGCTTGTATCGTTTTTGAATACAAGTGATTTAATGACATGGCCAGTGTTAGCGATCGACGTCATCGGGATCTGAAAATCTTGACCAAGCCGCTTCATTATCTGATCAGCTCTCTTATTGGAAAAGACATAGACATCCTGGTTCTTCACCAAATACTGAAGCATGTCGTAAGCAGTAAAAGTGATCTTTTCATCTTTGGGCGTTCTTGCAAATACTGTTCCTCTGAAAAGCTCTTTTCCCTTCCATTTGAAAAGAACCGTGTCACCCTCTTTGATGCTGTAATACTTTTGAGAACCCTGTTTTGTCACGATATTTGCTTGTATTGATCGGGGAGCTTGATACCTTTGACCACGAAGCGTGACGCTCTCTGTCACCAGCTCATACATGGTCCCGCTCCGCACTGCAAAGAGTTCTATCAATCAGATCACCCCTATTGTGGTATTTTTAATTTTTGACCAGGGAAAATCCAATGCCCTGGTTGTCTAATATTGCGTCTACTTCGTTTGATCATCGCAGCTTTATTCGCATTCCAAATACGCCGCCATTTTGTGCTGTCACCATAGAAACGGCCAGAAATATCCCACAAGGTATCACCCTTTTTAACGGTGTACACTTTAGGTGCGCTTTTTGAGCTGCGTTTTTTGCTGCTCTTTTTGGCTTTCCTTTTAATTTTTCTAGGTGATGCAGTTTTATATTCTTTAAGCTGCAGCGTGAATTCTCGATCACCAACATCATAAGTACCTTCATTGTGATTGAAGCTTTCTATGCTGCATTGCATATTTATTTTTGTCCCTGTGACAATAAAGCGTACAGGCTTTTTTGATTTCATGAATCGCTCTATTTTGGCGATCGCATTCTCTGGTGAAGGAATGCTTTTATATTCGGCAATTGGCGAATATTTCTTAGGAAAAAACGTTGTAAATGAAATTTGGCGAGCCCCTGGTACATCCAAAAATGTAAGCTCGCCAAATTTTGATACTTTGATAGATTCATTTTGTACGTTGTTGTTCAGTTCAAGTTTTTCAGGAAGGACAGGGAATCGTAATTTGTCCTTCCCTTGCGAAATCCAAAGTTGATATTTTGATTTAGCCATCGATCACGACTCCCTTCGTTCCTGTGTTGATTTCATTCTCTAACTCATCAATCAACATCTGTTTGATCTTCTCTGCAAGCCCTTCTGCATCTTGGCCATTATGATAATGCTGCTCACCATTAAAATTAATGATGATCTGTTTTGATCCACCAGAAGCAGAAGGTGCATTCGCTGTGCCAGCTGTTACTGTTTGCACCTGCCCTTGTGAAAGCTCAGATGATGCAGTGTTGGCCGGATCATATACGTCCATTCCTAAAGCCTGTGCAGCTTGAGCCAACAAGTAGCGACCACGTATGCCTCGTTCTTCAGGAATAATCCATTCACGCTTGTTTCCTTCACCGACTCTAGCTATCTGTTCCTGAGTGATCAGTCCCCCGTTTGCATAACCCTTATATGGTCCACCGTTTCTGATACTTCTCAATCCAGGCGTATTGTACACATTCCCATATCTGCCTTTGATGTAATTGATAGCAGCTGCAGCATTATGAATCGGGTTCCAGATGTCGTTCATGCCGCTTGCCTTATTAGAATTAAAGGTCGGATCAATGGTCTGCATCAATCCTTTAGATGGCGTTCCTCTTTTGGCGTTTGAATCCCATAGGTTGATCGCTTTCGGGTTTCCACGTGACTCATGCTGCGCGATCGTCATCAAACCAGGTAACCAGCTCATAGATGTACCGGTTGCCATCAGAGCTGCCATAAGCCATTGTTGAACACTCAGATTAGATGCGCCCATTCCACTAAATGCAGCAATTAAGGAACCGGCTTGATTCTCTGCGAATTTCTTTACATCAACTGAATCAAGACCTTTGACGACACCGATTGATGCGAATTTCCCAAGACTCATCATGACACGTGAAGGAGAATGAATATCTAATTCTTCTCTAAACGCCTGTTCTACTTTCTTCGCCATGTCCTTGGCCGCTTGTGTCACTTCGCTTCCTTTTGACCTCATACCGCTGTTGAATGAGTCAATCAGTCCACCGCCCCATGTAGGTGACTCTTGGCGAGCGGATAAGAAAGGTTGTCTTACATTTTGATCTAAGAATTGACCTGTGCCAGTTGGTGTCATGTTTTGACCTGCAGCAAAGCCGGTGACAGTTTGTGCTCCATACTGCGGAGTCGCTGCCTGAATTTGAGTAAATGGCTGCTTGATATTAGCTTGTTTCCACTGTTCAAGTGAAACCACTTTGCTGTTTAACCCTTTTTCAAATTCAGTGCTAAACTGTTCCCCATATTTTGATGCGTTGCCGGTCTCTCCAATTGATACTGATCCACTTGCAGAAGTGGAAACTGCTGAAGCAGCTGCCGGTCTCATAGGAGATGATGAGCTTGCTGGAGAGGTTGGTGATGCACCGTTTGGCACAACAGACATTCCAAGGTGAGAAGCAGCCTGAGCAAGCAACATCTTTCCTCGACCTTTATTGTTTTCAGTCGGGATGACAAACTCTTTCCCAGCCTCACCGATCCATGAAAGTGTTGGCTTTGTGATATAACCACCGGTGGCGTTATTTGCTGTTTTCTCTTTCTTTTTCAGGCCTGTTTTTTCTTCTCCTTTTTTCTCAAAGATATGAAATACATTTCCACTAATTTCTTTAACTTTACCAACTACATTCCCAACAATGTCAAATAAGCCTTTCCATGTGCTCGTTAACCTTTCAGCATGGTCTTTTAGCGGATTAAAAACATATTTTTCAAACCATGTACTCACTGTCTTCCAGATACCTTTGATAATTCTCCAGGCATCTTGGAATTTCTCCCACACAAAGGAAATCGCTGGTTCTGCATATTTTTTATATGGTTGCCATACATTTTCATCAAACCAAGTAGAGAGTTTTTCCCACGTAGTTTTAATCCAATTCCACGTGTTTTTAAATAGATTCCAAACGAATATAATGGCTGGCAAAGCGTAAGTTTTAAACGGCTGCCATACATACTCATCAAACCAAGTTGCAAGTATCACCCATGTTGTTTTAATCCAGTTCCATGTACCTTTGAATAGATTCCAGATAAACATGATTGCTGGAATGGCATATGTCTTAAATGGTGTCCACACATATTCATTAAACCATTCAGACAATACTCCCCATGTCTCTTTGATCCAATTCCATGTATCAACAAGTTTATTCCATACCCATCCAATGGCTTCTACTGCATATTTACCATATGGTTTCCACACTTTTTCCATAAACCAAGTTGATGCAACCCCCCATATGGTTTTAATAATGTTCCAAGCAACGGTGAAAACACCAACCACAAAGTTGATGATTGGTACGACAAAGTTATAAATAGGTATGAATACTTTTTCCATGAACCAGTTAGAGACTTTCTCCCAAGTGGTTTTAATTTTTGTCCATGCTTTTTCAAAAAAACCACCAATTGGTTCAGCAACGTTGTCATTGAACCAAGTAGAAATATCTTTCCAAGTATCTTTAATCCACTTGATTGCATCCTCTGACCATTTGACGATCTCATCCCATTTTTTCTTGATGGTACCGTTATCGAACATCTTTCCAATCCATTTGCCAAGATCACCGCCAAAGATGCTTCCTAAGATTCCACCGATAGCTGTTCCGATACCAGGTGCGATCATTGTTCCGATTGCGGCTCCACCAATACCGCCACCTAGATTCCCCATGAATCCACCGATCTTTTCGCCTTTGTTGTCATTATTCATGCCAATTAATTCGGTGGCGGCAATCAGCGTACCGAGGATAGGAATTCGCTTCCCAATGCTCTTTGCGCCCTTACCGATATTCCCTAAGAATCCACCGCCACGCCCTTGGTTTGGCGTTGTTGGACGTACCGGCTCCCCTCTATTGATCCAAGGCTGACGATATTCAGGAGGTCGTTGGTTCCTTGGCGGTCGCCCTGCTCCTCCAGAACCTCCAATTACACCACCGCTCGTTCCTGCTCCCATTCCTCCTCTTAAACCTTTGCCCCATTTGTAGGCAGCAAAAGCGCCAGAAAGAATGGATTTGAGCGGCTTTAATAACGTGGCCACTTTTCCGAGGAATGCGAGTGCAAATGCATTGGCAATCAAAGCACCAGCAATTGATCCTTCTCCTGTTAGGGCATTCCAGTTGATCTCGCCAATCTTCTTGGCGATCCGAATACCTAATTGCACAGGATCAAGAGCTTCAAGAAACGATTCAATGAATATCTTTCCTGCCTTTGCTCCTGCATCAGTGAAACTGTCCTCAGATGATTTGTCATCAATACCAAGTAGACCGTTGATAACACCGTTTATGATGCCGCCGTAAGTCTTCCCGACATTCTCGGCCATTTTGAAAAGACCAGGCTTTCCTGTCTTTTCCCACCATTGGCCAAAAACGTCTTTCGTATTATCAAGAACTAGCTTCCACCGAGTTTCAAAGCCCATTTTTCTGTATTTTTCTAGTTGTTCAAAGTGCTTCTTCAGCTTAGGGTTGTCCTTAAATTTCACTTTGAGTTCTTGTGTCTGCTTTTTGGTTAACTTCTCACCAGGAAACAGAATTTTAAATTGATCACCAATGAATCCGAAAACACTCTTTGTCGGATCAAGGAAGCTGTTAGCAAATTTCTTGCCCGCTTTTTCAGCTTTGTTTGAAAGATCGGTCAGTACAAAGGAATATTCTCCTCGCCACGTTCTGAAAGCTTCAAGAGCAGGCTGAAATGCAGCTGCAAGTCCTTTACCCCAAGGCATAAGGATGCTGTTGTTGATGAATGATTTGACACCAAGGAATAAGTTGGCAAGGTTGTCGGACATTTTGATCATCATGTCGTTGTATTTGCCAAATTCCTTCGTGACTTCTGGCCACGTTTTATTTATGTCTTTGCCGCTCTTTGCAAGTTTTTCGAGCTTACCTCTGGCATCACCAGAGATCGCCCCCATTTCTTGAAGAGCAGCCGTTGCGTCACCGATAGGACGCCCCGATTTAATGCCGTCATATAAACGCCCCATCCATAGCGCAACTTCTGAGAACGGCCGTTGAACACCTGCAGCAACGTCCCCGACTAGCTTCATGCCTTCTGTAGTCGATAGAGCGTTCCCTGTGAAAACTTGGAGGACACGAGATGACTCGAATATCTCATCACGAGTAAATGGCGTTTGACCAGCAAAGGCCGTCAGCTCGTCCAGACGTGCATCTGCTTTTCCTCTGCTGCCGAGCAGTGTTTCAAAAGCTGTGGTCATGTTCTGTCGATCCGCCACCATTTTGAGCGGCACAACAATACCGCCTGTTGCGCCGGCACCCACTCCAAGCAAACCAAGTGTGCTGGTGACAGCTGACACAATCCCCCGTAATGGTTTTGTGATAAGATCAAGGACCTTAATTGTGGTTGTGTAAGTCCGTCCCAAATGGGTATTTGCAAATGAGACAGCCCCACGTACTGGAGCGGTGAAACGATCAATCGCATTAATCGCCACCCTGTACTCAGTACCGAGTGTATTTCGAGTATAAGAAGCTATACGGCTTACCGTGCGCCGGACCATATCAACGGCTCTAATTGTATAGCTGTAGCCCCGACCAAGCTGACGCGCTGCGTATGATGCAATACGTCTGATCCCTGCGGTTGCACGATCATGAACCGTTATGGCAAATCGTTCTACTTTGCCAAATTTCCGATCGATGTAACGACGCAGCCGGACAAGTCCTGGTGTTGCCTGATCTTTAATACGCATCAACACGCTATGAGTACGCGGCATCTTGCGTTGTATGAAGCCATTGAACTTTCGTAGTGCTTTTGTGGCCAGATCATTTACATCAAGCGTCAGCTGATAAGTTCGAGCAAGGTCACGCAATACGAAACGCTGCACACGTCTTAATGCGATTGTGGCATTGTCTCTGATTCTTAAAGTGATTGGCCGCTCTGATCTGCGGCGCAATCTATCAAGGCGTTCTAGGTCCCCTCTGATCAAACGCAACTTACGCGTGATCCGGTCTTGTAATTCAAACCGAGCGGTTAAACGAGCCATGTCTTATCCTCCTTTCTTCGATTCCTTTTCAAGCACTTCTAATTTATGGGCTATTAACCCAAACAAAAAGGCCTTGAATTGCCTCGGCGCCTCATAGACCTCTAAGAGTTCAGACGGGGAGTAATGAAGCTCATGCATGCAGTAGTACAGATACACAGCCTCTTTGTTCCCGTCTTTTATTAGTTTTTTGCTTCTGTTTCAAGGTCCTCAATTTCATCTTCAAACCCGTTGACCTCAATTGCTTTGTTTAACCAGTTCGCATATTCACCGCCGACAGACAGGACACGCTTTGCCACTTCCACTGGATCTTGTGTGCTGTATGCTTCGCGCAGTTCTTTTGATTTGAAATCAGGGTAAATGGTTGATTCAACCGCAATACGTGCGTAAAAACGTTGAGAATCTAAGTCTTTCACACGTCCACGACCTTTAACATTTTTGAAAGTCGTGTTTTCTTTCTCCAGTTCATCGATGCGCTCTGTTGTGATCGCTTTGAATACGAATGGAATCACTTCACCCTTTTTATCAACAAAGCGCTTTGAAATGATTGATTTGATTTCTTCTGTCTCAGCTGTTTGTCCTGGCATAAAGAATGAAAGATCATATACGTTGTTTGTTTGTTTTTCGCTCATGTTTAAAAACTCCCTTTGATTTGTTTTTTTGAATACAAAAAAGCACATCCATTTTTTGAATGTGCTTTCCAATCTTTTCATGTATAATAGAGATCGTACAATTTAATTGAACGGCTTACTCAAGGGCGGTCTGGCTCATCCCTGTAAGAAAGGGGGTGAGGCTTATGTCAGCATTTGAAGCGATTAGTTTGATGATTGCTTTTGGGATTTTTACCGTAAGCATTCTGACTTTCGTCGTGACACTGTTGGCACTGTTAAAAAAGAAAAAATAGACCACCCTTGAGCTCCGCTAAAAGTTAAAGGGTAAGGTCTATTTTCAAAAAGATTTCTCTGCCTTAGGATTAAGCCAGCCCACTTGATGGGCCAAAAATTGTACACTCTGTTCAAAAGCTAGGATGTTTACGCATCCTGTCTTCTTTTTATTCTACGCAAGTTGCGATTTAGATAAACCAACCGCAACAAATAATTATATATTGATTATATATTCGATTCTCCTATAAATCAAACTCGAAGTTAAAAAGTATCCTTCAGCTTCTCAGGAAGATCAAAGTCCTCAAACGTGAAAGGAACCTCTTCCTCCAGCGCTTCCGAATCCACATCAAGACCCGCGATCTTTGCAGAATCAAAGTTCACATCAAACAATGTGACACGCTCAGTGCCACGAGCGGATGATTTGTCATCCAGAACAGCTTGAATAGTGAAGTATGGGTCTTCCCCTTTCTTCACATAGTTGAGCATGAGCTGAACGAAACGTGATGTGACTTTATAGAAAGTCGCTGTGCCAGTACCATTCGCACCGGTTGTCTTGTGACCGGTCATACGACGGCCCATGACATTGACCTCTGATTTGTTTTTCTCCACGTTCGCTTCAAATGTTTTAATAAACGCCAATTCCTCACCATCGAGGAAAAGACGCCCTTCCTTACCTGAAATGGTATTTTGAGCTTTAAAAGCCATCTTATTTCACCTCTACATTGAAATAGAATTTTTCAGCTGCATCAACTGGTTGAACAGCTAGATCAATCAAGAAACCGTCACGATCTTCATTCAAGCTGATCGTAATATCTGTTTCAGAATCAAAGCCAGTGATTCCAGATCCATCTTGGAGCTGCGTGAGATATTGCGTGATGAGTGTTTTCACCAGCTGCAGCCCATCATCCGATGCCGGAATATCGTTCCCATTTGCTTTGCGTAACTTAATCAAATCCTTCAATTCACGTGTCAGATCGTTGTTGATCGCATCAAGCACACGAATGATCTTGTTTTTAGCAAATGTCTTGTTCTTCTCGGTTGTGTAAGTCGTTAAGGAGTTGATATCCTTCTCAACGCTTACTGTGCGATCTCTCGCATCAAACGTGAACAAGAATTCGCCTTGTGATAAGCGATATTCCACTTGATCATTATCAAGACGCTCTAACGTATCAACAGCCCCTTCATATTCAACGAATGTCAGTGACTGATTGAAGTTTGCTCCTGCAGATGCACCGGCCACCCATGCAGTTGCTTTGGCTGGTGTGATCTCTGTGCCGTCTTCTAGCAACACACCGCTTGTGACATTGATAATTCCTTCATGATCAGCCGGATAGTTTGCCAAAACTCCTTGCACCTTACGCCCTTGATCATCACGCAGCCGCTTGATGAAAGCCACAAATGTCGCTTTTAACTGCTCGCTAGTGTTATTAGGCAGCGCGATCACGTCAAAGTATTCTGTTTCAGCTGCTTCCAGGAATGCTGTGTAATCTGCCACGCTTGGAACACCATTTTTCCCACCGCTTAGTGTGACACCAGCGGTGATTGTCACTTCACCTTCACCAGAGAACGAAACATATTTGTTCTGCTTCAGCTCTTTGACATCAGTGACAACCTGCTTATCAACAATGTCTGTACCAACGTAAGTCACCACATCACGCTTGGAGCTATCCAATACGTTTTCAGTGACTTGGATCGTGACCTCATTCCCTTTCTGTCCACCATAATTAGCAAGAACGTTGAAATTCTCGCTGATCTGAGCCTTTGCAGGTTCACCCTCATTCAAGCGATATAAAAGAACCGTCTGTGCTTTTTTCTTCGCTTCTCGGAAAAGAAGAAGCGACTTGTCATCGATGTTTAATCCGACTTTTTTATTTAAGTCCTCGATGCCTGAGATAGAGATAAACGTCTTTGGCTCTCCCCAACTCATTGTGATTGGGAGCGCAACGGTTCCGCGATCACCTAACGTGATACGTTGCTGTGCTGTGGTTTTGAAATTGAAGTAGATACCAGGACGCTTTTTCTCTGTACCTGGTGTAAAAGTACCTCCATTCATGCTTAAACCTCCTTAGACAAAAAAGCATCAATCTGCTTCTTTGCTTCTGTTTTTGTAATTGGTTGATCTTTGATATAAAAAAGAGCACCTTCAAGGATTTCAGGCTTTACGCCAAACAATTCCTTGCTGTGCTCCTTTAAGGCTTCAAATGAAAAGCCAGGTTCCTTTGGAATAACCGGTGTCACTTTTTCTTCTTTCACCGGCTCGTTTTTATTCTTGGCCACTTTTTATCACCCCATCTGAAAAATTTATGTCATCAAGGCTTGGCTGCTCATCTCGGTTGTACCAATAGGCACTATCCCATGTGAGGACAATTGTTGCCACGCCTTGATCACCATTCCTAGTTTCTGCCCTCTTAATGCGAACATATTGATCGACCGGTTCACCTTCTACACTGACCATCTGGATGATATTCCGATCAGCTGACAAGGCATCTACAATCGATTCAGCTGCATCATGAGCCTGCTCAGAGTCCTTGTGAAACACTTTAATATGCAGCGTGTATGTTTTGAGGAACGTTGAAACAGTATCGTTTCTTGTATTGACCCATGCTGCTGGAAAGTACATGGATGGGACCTGAAATTGTTCAGGAATTTTCTTTTCGTAAACCTTCACCGGAAACTGCTTGTAACAATAATTCATGATGGCGCCGACTTCTTGATTCATCTAATCACCGCCCAAATTTTTCATCGATCCATTGCTGCAGCTTGCGATCTAGTGATTGTTCAAACATCTGCCCGAAGATGCTTAGAGCATTATCCCAATAGCCGCTGCCCTCAACCCACTGGAACTTTAGAAGCATTCCTGTTTCAGCGTTTGGATCGTATTCAAAACGATCACCAACCCATCTGCCAGGAACCCATCGTCTATCCTGATTCTTGGAGGGATCAATGGTAAAGTGGCCATCGTTTGTGTAAGATGCATATTCCAAGTTGGTCCCTACATCCAGGGTGAGACCACCGCTGCTCATAGAAAATACGTTTTCTTGGTCTCCCTTTTGAAATGAGTTAAGCAAGCGACGAGCATCTACCGTTTTTGTACGAATGACCTCATCCTGAACAATATCTAGGAACTCATAACCCATTCCTTCAAGCCACTCTTCATACTCTGCTTGCAAGCCGCCATTCACCGCAGCATTCAAGTCCTCAATGAATTGATCAAGACCATCAATCCTCATAGGCTTTCACTCCTCATCGCTACCACCTCAATATGATGGTTTTTGATCCGTCTGGGCTTTTGCAGTTTCAAAGTAATGCCTTCCCATACTACTTTGTCATTTAGACGAACATCAGCAGTAATAGGAAAATGAACAAGGTACGATTGATGAATGGTTGCGTTTGGCTCCTGCTGTGTGATGGATTGGTTTTTCTCCGTAAAATAACATGGCTGCGCAACTTGATCAGGCTCATCAGGATATGAAAAGAGCGGCTGCGCATCTTGGACAGGTATTCCATAGCGATCTTTTGACAGCTGCTCTGTTTGCAAGTGATATATATCGCATCGATCCGTTAATAACGATTGATAGCTCATAGCGATCTCAACCTTAATTTGACGCTGCCTGGATCTTCTGGCGGTTCTCCCGGCTCAATGAAATCTATCAACAGGTTATACACATCTGGCTTTGTAACGGCGTTCCCGTCTGCCAGTGTGTAAGAGTAGTCGCCAATCTTTTCTGACTTATACCCTTTGATGATTGATTCATCACCGTTGATCAACGCGAAGAACTGCGCCATTTTAATCAATGCGATCTTTGCCTTTTCAGGAAGCGGCTGATATTTTTCACTTGTGAACTCATGACCTACGATCTTAAATACCTCAGCTTCAGCTTCGATGATGTCACATTCCAATAGTTCATCCGAGCGGTTTTTCACGCTCTCGAATACGGTATACGCCCTAACATCTTCAGGAGAGATCAGCATCAGCCTTACTCTCCTGTTTTTTCTTGTTGCTGTTGATGCTCAAGGATGAAGGCAATTCTTTCACTCTTATCTTTGAGCTGAGTCGGATCGCCGCCAAGATCAATAACAATGGCTTCTTGTTCAGTTTTGTTCATGCCCTTCAGTTCTGTTTCAGTGTAAATTTTTACTTCTTGTGCCGGTTCTTCTTCCTCTTTCACCGGCTCATCCGTTTTTGGATCATCAGCAGGAGCTTTTACTTCCTTACAAGCAAAAAACTCATTGCCATCGAGATATTGAAATACCTTTTTCTCAATCTCTTTCTCCTGATTTAAATGAAAGACATGCCCCATCACAGAGTATGTCTTTCCTTTGATCAAAACCGCTGTATACATGTTGATCACTCCTTGACCTTAATGATCTTAGCAACAGCATCCTCTTCCTCAAATTTGCTGTCCAGCTTCGCAGTCAACACAATGATGAATTTACGATTACGGATGTCTTTATCTACCTCAATACGGATATTACGAGAGAAGCCTAAGATGATGTTTTTTGGATGAGTCAATAAAATGTCTGAAACATCTGTGCCGTCCGCATCATACGGTTGCATATTTGCAATTCCTTTGACTGGAACACCGAATGCAGAAGAAAGCCCACCTTGTACTGCTGCATCTCCTAAATTTGTTTGACGATCGGCCACTTTGTCTTTCCATTCGACCTCTTGCCCTGGGGAAGAATAGAAACGGAACTCTTGTGGGACTCGCAAATATTTTGGTGGAACAGCTTTGTATCCTTGTTTGAATACTTGGCGTGTAAGTGGTTCACCAGCAACATCTACGATATGAGATGTCGCTTGCTTGCGGATACCATCAAGCTGCGCAAGGTAAGTATCAGATGACGATGTATCACCATTTAAGATCAATTCTTCAATATCTACTGCAGCTCGTTCAGCCAGCATTTGCATGATGGTGTTTTGCAAAGCATCGCCCTCGATGTTGTTTTCAAGTGTGTCATACGTAATATTCACTTCTGCAATGACTTCTTTTGCATTAAGCTCCACAGTGCTTGTTGTTGGTGCAACTCGATCACTTGCTGGAACTGCTTTTCCTTCCACACCAGGACGAAGAATCCGCTGACCAAAACCGATTTTTTCGATTTTTTGTGCATCGCCATCCATCGGAATGACACGTGCATCTTGCAGCAATGTTGGTGCATTTTGCACCATACGAATAAATGTGCTAGATTGGGTTGGATTCATTAGACCGCCTGTTTTTAACGTCCCAAGCGTCACTTCCGCTTTGTTAATTACCTCTTGATTTCTCACTCTAGTTCCTCCTTTTTCTCGGCTTAAAGCAAGCCGCCCCATACCGTTTCAGATTTTTGTAAGTCTTGTTGTTGTTGATCTCCTACTCCATTACCTTGCGGACGTGCTTTTTCAAGCGCTTCGACTCTATCGACCACTGGTGCCAATGCCTTTTCTACAGCTGCGGCCATTTCTTTTGCAACAGCTTCATCCGGCTGATTTTCTTGCGGATCAGGTTGCTGCTCGTTTTTGCCTTTTTCAAGGTCATCCAGACGCTTTACAACCGGTGCAATTGTGTCATCTAGCATCTTTTGCAAATCTTCTTTTTTCACGTCTTCTTCCTCCTCCTTCTCTTCCGCTTGACTTAGTAAGTTGTCAATAGCGGCTCTTGCATTTTTCAGTTCAGTTAAGTTAGCAGCTGAAAACTTTCGGCCAGCTTTTACGACTTCTTCAGCTGGATCAGTTTGGATCCCAGCCAAGTCATCAGTAAGCAGAATCTCTTGTGTGATTTCAACAAAGTCTTCCAGTGCTGACCTAACCTTTTCAGGATCAGTCTCCAAGTCTTCATCGTCGTAAGAATCCCATTTATACAAAACGGAATTCAGCGCATCTTGTGCCGCCCAAAACTCACGACGCATGCGGCCTTTGTCGTATCTGTTCTTTACTTCTCCTTTTGATAAAAAGAAGTTTTTGAGCAAAGAAAAAAGCCCCTTCTCTTCAGAAGCGGGCTCACGCTCTTCTTTTCCTATGTCTGCTGTTCCGGCCATTGAATATCCGGTGATCTCGCCCTTTTGAATCTGGTTCCAAATATCTTCGGAAGCCTTTGTCACAAGGACCCAGGACCCTTTTTGAATCAGCTCTCCGCCCATTTCAAAGTCGGAAGGAGCGATATAAGATTCAACGACTTCCCCGACACCGCTTTGGAAATCATGCTGCTTGTCGATCTCACGTGCGTCCTTCAGGAACCCATGAGCGGCTTTTTCGATTTCCGCCGGTGTCATGTAATCTCCATGCGCATCTTCCACATGAGGCTCATATACAATACCGTATACAAGCCGCTGCGCATCATCAGCTTTGGCAATGACCTTGATTTCTTTCTCAAAATCATTTTCTTTTTCTGATTTCATAAAAAAGAACTGCTTTTGATTAGCAGCCTTGTCCACGTATGAAACGTGTGTGATTTTTGCATTTATCAATTCACGTGGCAATTCATTCACCTCCTTTCAAAAGAAAAAACTGTCTTTTAATCAGACAGTTTTTCACCACTCATATAATAATCGCCAGTAATTTCTTTTAGAGCTTTAATTAATTTGAATACTATTGTTAAGTACCTGATAGCTTCTTCAGTATCAAGAGATACTGCATCTGGGTTTTTAACAAGATCATTCCTTAAATGCCAAGTCCCAAGAATACTATTTGCCATCGGAGCTGATATATAGTCATTAAAAAGAAGATCTTTCACTATCTGCGGTATATCCTCCATTGTTTCCTTGTTTAACCTAACTAGTGAATATCTTAGTTCTTTCTCGAGTTCTAACCAAGCTGAATAGACAGCTTGCTCAGGGGATTTTTTGGCCAAATTCTCATAAAACCTTTGATTTTTGATTTCATGTTCATTAGTTTTAGCTTCAGTATTTACATGTTCATTCATATTAAATTGATGTTCTTCATCATTTTGCCTGGTTTCAATTTCTTTAGTTGCTAGTTCAAGATTAATTAAATCTTCCTTAAACTCAACTTGTACAACATCTTTATATTTAAAGCTCAGTAAGCTACCAACTTTATTAAGAATACCGCTTAATGGCTCTTTGAAAATACTAATCACTATAACCAAAACTGATGGCCAAACCATAGAATCTATAATCTTAGAAACGAACTCCAACCAATTCATATATTCCCCTCATTCCCAAAGTAATGAGGATATTATACTATTTCATTCCATGTTTTGTAAGACTCTTCTTCTAATCTCTTCTTTTTCCTCAGCTGACAATCCTAGAATAACAGGATCAACCACAGGACCAACAGCACAATGACAGTTCACTCGCTCTTTGGGAGAAAGCTTGGTATCTCTCGGAAACATGCACCGCTCTCCGCTGCCTGGTATCTCAAATTCTTCATCGAGAGGGATGATTGTTCCATCCAGCTGCACATGACTATCCCTCGACTGATTCTTTTTCCCTCCGCTGTGCTTCCACTTCTTCCCCGTTACTGCCGGGGATTGGACATAGGATTCATGTTGTGCAACAGAAGAAGCGGTCAACACTTCTGTGACAGCTGTGACACGTGCGCGCTTCCGGTTGAATTCAGGAAGGTCCTTCAGCTCAAGTTCAACCTCCTGGATAGAGCGGCCTTCTTTTATCCCCTCTTTCAGCGTTTGCTCAATGGACGTATGAGTATTCAGCTGCATCAGCTGCGCCAATTCCTGTGACCATGATTCAATCCACTCTTCGGTTCTTTCAGATAAGACCTTGAATGGAATATCAGCATCGATGGAATGCATAATCTTCTCGGCCAGTTGCGTGACCGTCAGCGTCAAGAAAATGGCCGTTTCTTTTCCAAACAGCTCCGCAAATTCATCAGCTGCAAACAAGTCATTTTGGAAGAATGCTAGAATTGATTCTAACGTCTCCGAATCGTCCTTGGATATAAAACCATTCAGAGCATTTAAAAACGTCCTGCGTTGCAATCTGAGAAGTTTTGCGGTGGTTTTCTCGTACTCTTCCACCAAAGAGGGAACGTCCTTCAGTTCAGGGAAATCAGCTACAGCTGCTTCTAGTTCTTCAACCTCATCCGATTCCGCTTTTTGCACAAAGGTATTGATGTTTTTTATCAGCTGATCGATCTTGCTCATTTGCTGATCTCCTCTAGTTCATCCCTAACATCTTTTAAGAGATGGACCAGTTCTTCCTGAGAACCTGCTGACTTTTGAAAAACCGTATCAAGCAAGCTAGTTGATGCCTTTGGCTTCGCCTCAATTGGTCGGTGATACTCTTCCTCTGGCCATTCTTCAAGTGTCTTACCAAGAATACGGCCAGCCAGATCACGCAGATCATTCGGTGAAACCGCTCCTGCCTGAATAAACGGTGTAAGAACCTTTGCAATTTCGAGCGGATCACGAAAGTCTGGACCATTTAATATAAGCCGCACATGCCAGAGATCAAGATCAGGAAGAAAGAGTGTATTGAGCTTGCCAGTGATGATCATTCGCTCTGGCTGAAATACCTGTTCCTCAGTCGTCTTACGAGCGGTGTCAGCTGTGGCCTTGTTATAATCCTGTGATTCGCCTGTGTAGATCGGCGGCAGACGGAAAGAAGAACGTATCTTGTTTCTCGTCTTCTCGTCGTATTCAAGGAACAGCGCATCCTCCTGGAGAATCTCGGCCAGTGATTTTATTTCAACTTTAACAGGTGCTGGGTCTTCATCATTGCTTACTTCGTCCTTTTTCTTTTTAGGAATCCCTTCGACTTCAAGCAAAAGAAACTTATGTGCATTGTCTGAACCTTCAATGCCGTTCATGTACTCTTGCAGCTGTTCGTATGATGCTTCAGACAGCATGCCATTTTCCACTGTAATTGCAGCCGGCACATGACGACCTTGTTTAAAGTACAGATAGTTCAGCTCTTCAGCTTTACGCGCACCGTACATATTGACGATGTTACCAATCCAACGAGGAACACCATATGTACCGCTGCCGATCTTGAAGTGAATGACTTCGCTTGCTACAAGTTCAGGGGGGGTTTTTTCGCTATATTCTCCTGTAGATGCATTCATTGTTCTTGGATCTCCGTATTCCTTAAAGAAAACTTTTTTAGTGTTGACCTGCTGCACATACTTTCTGAACCGCTTCATTCTTTTGAGAGATTTGACTTGACCCTGATCGGTATATTTAAAGTCAATTTCGACAGGATCGCCTATCTTACATATTCGCATGTGTTGAGCATCCAAATACTCGATCCCAGCTGGTTGCCCTGTACCATTACGTAACACTTCAAGAAAGCCATTCCCTGTCCGCTCTCGATCTTCTATCACATACCCTAGAACCACTTCGGCTGATTCATCATAGTTCATGTATCGGACAAGCTCCTCAAGCCTCGTCCATTCTTTTTCAGCAGCGGATTTTTTTGCTTCTGGTGCATCCTCAGCGTTAAAGTCGAAAGTGTATTCAACTCCCAATCCGAATCCAAGAATATTCGTTTTATATGCATCGATGCATTGCTGAAGAATGGTAGAATACTCAGCTATTTGTTTGAGCTCTGTGATATTGTACGGTGGCTCGATCAATCCATCAGCTCCATAGTTAAAACTATCATCATGAATTTGTTTCGTAGTTTGAGAGATGTCTGCTTTAAACACAGTAGCTTTCACATGTTTTGTCATAGCCTTCTCATCGACCTCCTATCTCTGTTCGGACGTGTCCGCTCTTTAGGCTGCTCTTTCAGATCGGTGACCTCATAATCATCTAACGCATACCAGATGGCTGAAAAAGTATGAGGGTCAATCTGAAACTCGTCCTCTATGATATTGCCGCGCTTGTCTGTCTTGTACGTGAGCGGCTGAAGCTCATAGATCGTGTTTTTGCATGAGTCAGAACATATGATTTTCTTGAACCGCTTGATCTTCTTGGTGTACTGCAAGCGTGATCCTTGGAACTTATGAGCGGCCACCATGTTGTATCCCATCTTGCGGAAATATGCGATTGTCTTCTGCTCATTATCAGCCTTGATCAGCTCTTTAGTTTCGACGAACTCTTTCAAGTCCTCGACAGTTACGTCATCAGTTTTGCCGCGATCGTAATACTCCCAATAGATATATAGATACTTCTTCTCGTGATCCACAGCCAACCTGACAACTGCGTTATATGAATCAACGAAACCAAAGTCCATGCCCGCTCTAAGCAAAGGACGATTAATATTTGAAATGGCCAACATCACATCTTCATGCGGCTGCACCTCGAATTGTGGCAGCACACGAATTCCGTTAATGCCAAAATGACCTTTTCGAGCTATGCGATAAAGGTCGGGATCGTATTCTTTTAGTTCATCCAGCTGCTTGATATAGCTCACAGGTAGAAACAGGTTATCTTCTGCCGTTGAGTGGTGATAGTACGTATCGTTGATAGCGATCGTTCGCTCTTTGTATAACCTTTCATCATCCAGGATGAAGCGATTGTTTTGATCATCCTTAAAGAAATGTCTGTACGTCCAATTATCCTGGCCGACAGGGTTCGTCGATAGGATCATGTGCAGCTGTAACGTTGGATGACGCAAACGACCAAGCAGCTCCTTGAATCCCTCATACTTCACTTCTGAACATTCCTCAATCCAAATGATCGAGATATTGTTGATCGACTTCAGCTTGGTAGGCTTGTCCAGACCTTTGAAAATGATCCGGCTGCCGTTGTGAAATTTAAGCATGAGCGGTGATGTCCTGCACTGAATGACATGATCGAGTCCAAGATCATTCACGATCTCTTCAAATAAAGAAAACGTTGAATCTCTGTGTGTGTCATAGACTTCACGAATCACAAGAGCGGTTCGCTTTTCATCTAGTAATTTCAGAATGAGCTTCAGGGCAATATGATAGCTTTTGGAGGAGCCGTAACCGCCCACCAAGAATTGAAACTTCTGATCCCAATCAAAGAGAAAATCTTCAAAGTGTGGATTGACTTCCTTCTCCATCATTTGAACCATCAGCCATCACCTTTATTCTTCCGCTTAATCGTTATTTGTACAGAATCATCGACAGGTCGAGCGGTGATCCGCTCCAGCTCTGCCTCCCTCGTTCGGTTTGCAAGATCAAGGCCACGAAGCCTCAATTCATATTCAGACATTGTTTTCATTATGTCGACTTTCTGCCTAATGGCTTTATCACGTTGTGCGGTCACACGTGTCAGAGCATCTTCTATGCTCAATATCTTCTCCAGCAGCGGTGAATCTGTCTCCTCAATCTGGACCACTGCTAGACGTTCATTAGTTATTGGAACAGCTTTAATCAGACCATTTTTATCTGGAGCCTGTACAACGTCTTTCATCTTCCTCATTTGTTGCAAGACTGTCCGCTGCTTATCAGTCAATCCATTCTCATATTTAGTGATCAAGCGCATCATTCTTGTTTCACGAACGCTCAATAATCGTATTGATAGATCAATTTGGTACAAAGGATCAGTCTCAATCTCAGTAAAAAGCTTCTGTTCCTTTTCATCCATGTACTCAAACATGATCGTTTCATATTCACCGGTTTTGAATGAATTCTTGTTCCCTTTAGGAGCTGCGCCACCCCTATTGCCTTTAGCATTTTTATTACCAGGTGGCGCTTTCCCCCCTTTATTACCTCTGGCGTTTTTACTCCCTTTCGGAGCGCCAGGGCGTTTAGTAACGTTACCATTGGATTTCCCTTTTGGTTTAGTAACGTTACCATTCAATTTCTCATCCCATGAGTCTTGGTTCTTCCATTTGCGGATAAGTGTTTGAGAACACTCTAATTCTTCAGCAATGTCTTTCAGTAAGCGGGTTCCATTGCTTTCATTCCACAATTGGAATGCCTGATCTCTTTTAGGATTTCTCGGTCTAGCCATTACATATCACCCACCTCCGAGCTACTGAATTAAGTTTGAGTTTGTTTCATAAAAAAACAGTTCTTTTAATTAAAAAGAACTGTTAGGAAACGAGATATTTACACGTTAACGTGTTTACAAACCTTATACTCACCATAACCAACACATACCTCTATACAACCTAGTGCTTCTACAGGTTTGACAGTGATTTCTGCATCTACCTTAAATTCTGGTACTGGAACCGCAGAAGTTTGGTTGATTACTTCATGTAGAATATTCGATTCTAACGCTCTAGCAAACGAATCATAAGTGTGAACTTGAGACAAATGCTGATGAATGTAATCCTTTGTTAAATTTTGTGGCATTAGAAAACAGCTCCTTAATTTTTGTATTGGCCAATCGACATTAGATTACTCTTCCCTATCAAAACATATAACTAGAAATTTCTAGAAAATCCTATTCATGCTTCTGAAGATCGATGTCGAGTTCTATGAGCTTCTTCAGATCTTCTACTGAAGACAATTTGATGTTACCTTCTTTAAAATCCCTCACCCATTGAGAGATGCAAGCCTGTGCAATTTTTCGGTAGTTCTCTTTTGATTTATCTATACCTTCAGCCTGTTCAGCTTGAAGGATCATAAGCATTTCCGTCTTTTCTTCGTCAGAAAGGGAACGTGTGTTTGTATTCTCTATTGTCATTCTCCCTTGCCTCCATTACAATAGTGGATGAGAGCGTGATATTTCCTACAAACGCGGCCGCGTCTTGATCACGCTCTTAGGCAGGGAGTTTCTTTCTGTCTTTGAAAGGGAGGGTGTTGTCAGCACCCTCTTTTTTTATTTAAACCATTGCAAATGTATCTGCTCCGCTATTCTCTTCATCATCACTGGAGGCACACTCATGCCGCAGACATACTGCACTGAAGCATCCATAAAGTCATAATCCAGTGGGAAAGATTGCATCAGAATAATATCCCTTTCAGAGATATAATAAGGTTCATCGTATCTAATGAAGACAGAACCGCTTGCCAGTGTTGGTGGAACTAAACTGTTTTTAACTAATACTGTATTGAAATTCCGCTCTTTACCTTCTGTTCGTTTAGTGATGTCTCCAATGTTGCCATCGGACGGACGCCGCTTAATCCATCTTTTATATGTTTTACTTGATTCATTCAGCCTTGATCCATGTCCACTTCTAAACTCTCCATATGTGACGGGTGGTTCATTGAAAGCCAATTTCAACGGTGGCAGGTTCAGGTCCTTTCTGCGGCCAATGAAAAAGACCCGCTCTCTTCTTTGCGGGACTCCCATTGTGGCAGCGTTCAGTAGGAACAGCTGAACGTCATACCCTATTTCTTTTGCACGCTCTATGACAAGTTTCACATACCCTTTAGCTTTTCCTTTGATCATGCCGCTTACGTTCTCAGCTACAAAAGTTTTAGGCTTCAAACGTTCCACAGCATCCAGGTAATGAAAGAACAGATCGTCTAGTTTTTGGACAGCTTGTCCCTCTCTGAACGCCTTTTCTCTTCCCCAATCCTCTTCCCTTTTACCTGCAGTTGAAAATACACTACATGGTGGCGATCCATCGAATACATCAAGATTCATGAGTTCTTCAGGAAGATCGGAGAGCGGGATCTGGTTAAACTCTCGAATGTCCATGAGATAAGGATATTTCGGTTTGTGATTCTTTTTGTATATTTTCATCATCTGCGGATCGATCTCGCAGTTTCCCAGCAATTCAAACCCTGCTAATTTGTAGCCCATTGAGGAGCCACCACCGCACGAGAATGTACTGAACACTTTCAAATCGTTGGAAGGGATGTTTTTAAGATCACTCAATTTCCATCTGTAATTCATGTTCACGCTGCCACCTACTCATTAAAAGAGAATCCGCACTTAGGACATGTATGCTCAAATTGGTCATCTCCATATTCATCAAGATCGATCTCATGACTCTCAGATACTGCTCCACCTTGACCTGTGTGTTCCAAATCATTCAGAACATCCTCTAATTCTGCGTCACTGAATCCCGTTAAGCTTAGATCATATCCTGATACCTCTAAATCCTTCAGCAGTTCAGTAAGTTTATACTCATCCCATTCACCGTCTATCTTATTCAATGCGATATTCAGTGCTTTTTCATCTTGTTCATTAAGCGATACAACTGATACAGGAATTTCACTTGGATTTTCCTCCATCAATACTTTGAAACGTTGATGACCTCCTACGAGATGACCAGTCCGTTCATTCCAGATGAGCGGATCAACGTATCCAAACTTTTCTATAGATTGTTTTAGTGAATCGTACTCGGGATCTCCCGGCTGCAGATCGATGCGGGGGTTATATGGTGATGGGTTAATTTTATGTACGGGAATTGTTTTGATATTCATCGCTGTTTCCTCCTATAAAAACAAATGATGCCGCCCTGAAGGCGGCATCAGCTGCTTACTTGATGTAAAATTCCGATGTGTAGAATGTTCCAAGGGTTGCAACATGATTTCCCTTTTTGTCGTAGCGTTCTACATCCACCCTAAAGCGATAAGTGCCTTTTTTGTTACCAAATGACTCTTTGATATCGAATTCATCGTACTGTTTTTCGCCTGGATTAAGCGGGTTAGGTGAATTCGTCTTGATTGTAACCCATTTCCCTTCTACTTTTCGTTGAGGAATAAGGTTTGGACCAGCACTAAAGTCGTTGTGGTTTTGCACCGCAATTCGTACGACCTTATCCTCTCCGATTTTGTGATTTGCTTTTGTTGGATTCGCAGATACGCCAAATCCTGATGCCATGCTCATCATCTCCCTTTTTAAATTTTTGCGCTCCTATCCCTCACCAAAGCACCTGCAGCCATACACCCAAAAGACGACTGTTCCCATTAGGTTATTGTTTTCTCCGGATACGGCCGCCTAGTCGTTGGTAAGTTTCGCGTCTCGTTCCCATGATTTCTTCCCAATCTCGCTTTGTTATCGGATCAGCATTGCTCTTCTTCTTTCGATTAGAACCAGGAGCAATGCGCTTTAATTGCTTCGTTGTTTCTACAGATAAAGAATCTCTGATCTTCATGTTCATACTCCCCTTGCCGAATAAGCACCACCTTACGCTATTCGCTTAAATAGATTTTGAAATGATGACTACACTCCGAGAGGATGCCAAGTACAGTCAATCATCAAATAAAATGAAAAACTGTCCTCGATACGGCCGCCGCAGACCAGCTGCTATCCAGGCTCAGAATGTCCCTCTCGTATGGCCACATTCCTCAACACCTTTGTTCCGTATCCAGATACGCCATTGATAAGGGAAAGGCGCGTCTCCCAATAAAAAAAGCGGACACCAATCAAGGCACTTAGAGTGCTCAATGATCAGCGTCCGCAGGTTCTTCCTTCTGGACAAAATATTCACGTTCGTTTTGCTTGTCTCTATCATACGATGATCCACTTAGGAAAAAAGGTCCCCTTTTTATCCCCCTTTTTGTCGGCTTTTTATCGGTTTTTTATCGGCAATGTAAATAAAAAACAGCACTCATATGATTCCGAGTGCTGTCGAAAGGTTAAACGTCGCTTGCTTCTTCAATTTATAATACCGGTCTTTCTTCAGACCCAGTTCTTCACACACCTCCAAATCCTTTACCACACGTGATGTCAGGTATTTCATCCGGATGATGTCTTGCTCTATTTCGTCTAGGCTGTTTTCTAGCGCTCTTTCTATCTGCCGGACCTTCAGTTCATTTAAAACTTCCTGGTTCCTGAGAGAAGGAAAAAGGCCTGTTGCGCCGTTTGCCTCCTGTTCCTTTCTGTTTTCCTCCAACACCTTCAGGGCTCTATAGACCTTCAGCTCTTTGATAAGAGCATTTCTGACTTGTTTCTCATCGATCCCTGGCAGTAAGGACAATTGTTCAGCTCCCATTTCCTCAACCTCCTATAAACAATGAAAGACATAGACCAGGGCAATTTTGCACTGATCTATGTCGTATGATTTATTCTTCTATTGGAAAAACCCTGATCTCAAACGCATTCTCCAACGGCAGATATATAGCTGACTCGTATTTATATTTATCTCCATCTAAATCAGCAATCCCATACTTAGCAACTAAACGAATCAAGTTATCAACCTTTTTAATATCAATCGGTTGAATAGATATTTCTTTATAATTGTCATCAACAATTCGTACATTCATCATTTCTTGACCTCCTCGGCATATTCTTGCAGCTGCCTTTCAATAGTTTCCACAGGTACAAGAGGAAAAGCAGTTTTTTCCCACAAGATAAATTCACATCGCTTATCATCAGCGTCAGGGAAATACTTTTTTATTAAGTCATTCCATGTTCTGATTGTCATTTCCGCACCTCGAAAGCGGGCGTGTAGATATTACCTTTGACGCCTGTCCAATTTTTATTTCGGTAGATTGTCATCTTAATCCGGTGCGTGCCAGATGTATGATTTACCGTGTAAAATTCCTTTGCTGGTGTGGCGTTCTTAAATGATCCGACCAAGCTGAACCGCTGATCTTTCCATTTACCATTCAGCTTCTTTTGAAGCGTGAAACGATAATAGACCGTTTCACTTCCTGTTTTGCGTGCTGTCACGTCGATTGACCTAGCGCGAGGAGTGTATGAATTTGCATCCGTTGATACGCTGATTGTGTGTCCGGCCACTGTTTTATATCCGCTCGTTACAGCTGCGGCTGACGGCGCACAAAGCACCGCAGCCACAATGATAGATAGTGTGATTAGTAGTTTTTTCATAATGTTACCCTTCCTCATATCAAACTTCCATCAAAGATCAGAGTCATTTCTTCTTCGTTTGTTATATCCTCAAGCACTTCTTCTACTGGTATTATTTTGTTGTCCTCGCCTTTGGCTCGGCTGTATCTGATTGCTGCATATGTTTCCGTAACTTCGGTAATATTTTTTGATAAGCTACCATCATCATCTGCGATTTCTTCTTTATATATTTTCAGTGCATTTTCTTTGGTTTTCGCTTTAATAAGCGCAATATATGGATCGTTTACTTTGTAAAATTTCATTTCTTTCATTCACCCTCCGTTTTTAACAGTTCCGGATTTTTATAGATGTTTCCGATGCGTTGATAGTAATCAAGCTCAATCATTGAGTTTTGAACGAGATAGTCAGGTACAACTTCAAAGCCATCTTCATCAGTGACTTTTGGGTTTACCGCTTCCGCATAAAAACCTACACATTTTGAAGGCTCGTACTCATCGCCGCTCCCATCCTGTTCATATTTTCCTAATTTCACAACCGCCACATATCCACCAGAAAAATGGGAAACTTTGATTAAATCACCTACAAAAATATCTTTCTCTTCATCTGCACAAAGGTTCCGTGCGATTAACTCATATTCTGTTTCATCAAAGCAGGGTGTCAGATTCTTCGCTGGCTGCACTTCTAATTGGCTGATTGAAAATACCTTAGTTTCAATGATTCCAGTGGCTCGGTGTTTAAAGACGTATCTCACGAGAATGTCCATCAATACTCCTCCTCATGTCTTGCCTTGATCCTTTCAAATTCTTCGATTGTATAATCAACATGAGCAGGATCGTAACAGTTTTTGAGATCGTTAATATCAAGAGGAGCATTGTGTTGAGACACCATGTTGTAAAAATCGGTTAAATCTTGATCACTTGGCTTCTCACGATCTTTTCTAATGAGACACAACGCATCTGTAATTTCTTTTACATCTCCGTTAGGATCGGTTAAATCCATAAAATCAGGTCCATAGCTTAGGTAGCGTTCAGTATGTTTATTTTTAAATACAATCGCTGGCACAGTTTTCATATCAGAGACCCTCCTGCAGATCTTGTATATCGCCTTGATAAAACGTGTTCTGCTTAATGACTTCAAAAATAATTGGCCGTTCTCCTAATTTAGTACACGATCCATACATATCAATTAATGCGTTTCGCATTTCGTCCTCACTAGGATAGTGATCCCATCCTCCCAAAAGTCGTATGCCTTGTACGTTTAAATAAAAAATGCTTCTCAGTTTCATAATGATCTTCCTCTCTATTAATTAGCTTTCTTATGATATTTATTAAGATGACTTGGTACGCACATCTCAGGGAGGTTAGCCCGAACGAGCTGCTCTGCGAATTGAGGTGGAACACTATTCCCCACCCTGCGTATTTGGTCGGATTTATTACCAATGTTGAATGTATATCCAGGTGGGAACCCCTGCCCTGCAAATAGTTCGTTTGGTTGCAACATACGCAATCCAATGTCTGCGATCCTCTGACCATTAGTGCAAACTGTTGTTAATGCGAAACGATCTTTGGTTGTAATGGTATGCAATGGCTCGTCTAGTCGCTGGCCTACGCCTTGACCGTAATACTTAGTCAAAAATGCAACGGTCACTAATCCGAATCTATTGCCGCCAGCTGTGATTGTGTGTAATGGTCGATCAAGCGAAAGACCTCTTACATCCTTTTCTGATTTCTCTGTGTAATAGCTAATCAAGAAAGCAGCTTTGCTCTTATCCGGTACCAATACAGGAGTTGGATTGTTTACGATGAACTTATCAATGCCTCTTTTGATTCGTTTCATCGTATTTTCAACTAGCGGCCGCTTTCTGCTGAATATACTAGGAACCCCTATGGACCAATCTATAATCTCGTAAGACGATCGCCACGGCTTGAGCTTTCCCGTTTGAACAAGAAGACTTTCAGGATCACCATGAGTTGGCTTTGGCCATACGATTTCTTTTCCGTCACATCTAGCAACCATGAAGAATCTTTTTCGTATGGTTGGCGCTCCATAGTTGCAAGCCGTTAATTCTCTAAACTGCACTTCATATCCGAGTGATTTGAGCGCTTTTACAAATGATTGAAATGTCTGCCCCTTTTTCTCTTTGATGGGTTTACCTTCGTTAGAGATAGGACCCCAGTCTTTAAATTCCTCAACGTTTTCAAGGATGATGACGCGTGGCTTAACAGCTATCGCCCATCTGACAGCGATCCACGCAAGCCCTCTGATGCTCTGTTTTACAGGCTTGCCGCCTTTTGCCTTTGAATGGTGAGTACAGTCAGGGGAAAACCACGCTAGACCGACTTTCCGCCCCTTAACTGCTTGTTTAGGATCAACATCCCACACAGATTCACAATAATGTTCTGTGTCAGGATGGTTAGCCTCATGCATTGCAATGGCAGCAGGATCGTGATTGATAGCTATATCTACTGATAAGCCTGTGGCAAGCTCGATACCTGTACTCGCTCCCCCGCCTCCTGCAAAATTGTCCACTATGATTTCTCTAAATAGATCAATCTGTTTCATTGGATCAACCCAGCAACAAAAATGATCGCTATGATAGCCAACAGTGTGAATATGACAGGCCCGTTCGACTCATGCTTCTCCATCAATAATCCCTCTCTTTTTTTCATTCTGCTTGCTTGGCTTGTTGATCAAATCGGCGCAGCAGCTCATCTTTAATTGTTTCAGCTTTTTTTCTTTGTCCTTTGATGTAAGGGCTATTGATGCGATCACCAGACAGCACCGCATCCCCTATACGCCGTTTGATGTCATCCAGAGCCATCCAAAGCCCTTCATATGACATGTTTTCAGATGGTTTAAACTCCATATGATCCTCCCTCAGAACAGTGTCAGCTGTTCCTGATGTTGTTCTTTTTGCTTTATTGAAAAATGCCTGGCTTCAAATGCTCCATAGTGTGAACCAGGACTATCAAATTTTGATACATAATAATGAGCGGCACCGAGAGGAAAGAGAAAGTACTCTACACCCTTTTCTAGCGGTGTAAACTTATCAGTGAGACATATTCCCTTCAAAGTCATGCCACGCTTTCCCACGGCAACCGCTCGACCCTTTTCATACTTCCGGCACAGCCGATTTTCCCAAGATTCCGGCGTGCTGCTGGATAGGATTGATATGTGTCATACTCGCTCCATTTCCCGTTTGCTAATAGAGTAGAACGCCAATAGGCAACATATCCGCTCGCTGTATTGACGATACAAAATTCAGCGTGAGGAGATTTTGAATACCAGATTTCTTTCATTTTGACTGCCTCCCTGCAGGAGGAAGCTCCTGCTATTTTATTTTGTGTGAACTCGAATAATTTAAATTTGTGAATTGGCCGTCACGTGTAGTGATTTCGGTTTTCCCGTAAATAGGTGCTTCCACCAAGAACACTTCATCGGAATGGCCATCTAGGATAATGACTTTCACTTCTCCTTTGGTCATAAAGTTATCAATGGAGATGTTAGAGTCTATATGTTTGTAAGGATTATTCATGCGCACAAGGCCTCCCATGTTATAATGAATTGTCGAGATTCATTAGAGCCGGAGCCTTGTGCTTTGGTTCTTTTTATTTGCCCTGAAGAGCTTGTAAATCACGTACACACATTCTAAATAGGTCTTCGTCATTTAAGTCTAAGGACAAGTCAATAAGAGCTTTCAAATCATCTTCAGTAATTGTTACATCCAAGTTTTTAGCCCAATGTTTAGGAACAGCTGTAGACTTACCCTTAAGCGGCTTCACTAAAATATTTTTGTCAGTAACTTTAATTACGTAACCAGATATATGAAACATTTTGCGTGCAACTTCACCCAAAGCTTCCACCCAATCGCCTTCTACAATCTGTTTCATTTCCTGAAGCTCCTTCCACACTTCGAGCAGTAAGGACCATTAAAAACCCGTGTGCTAAATTCCAACCAATAACCACGCTGCACCGAAACTATATTTCTACATTTGAAGCAAAAGAAGTGCTTATGTTTGAAGAAAAACTTGATTTTATTAATCATCTGACAACCCTCCATCCTTTCCTGATCCGACTGTGTAGTTCATATTTTTTAAGTGGTTCGTAGAGGTGGACACGCTGTCCATCCTCTTCGCGATAAAGCAAGAACCACCGTTTTGAGCGTTTGCGTGCCATCTTATGCAGCCCCGTCTTCCTCATCTTTTTGATCATCTTTAGGAAGATCGTATTCATCTGGAACACTATCTTCTGAACCCTTTTCGTCTTCAGCTGCTTCTTCATTCTTGGTTTGCATCGGTCCAGCTTCGTTGGCTTGATCCTGCTTCCAGTCCCACCATGTTTCAGCGAGCGGAGCAACCGCTGCTCGGTAGTCATTGATCAGATCAACGATTGCACCGGAGGACATTTCAAGCTCAGTGGCCAACTTCCGGTATGATTCACCTTCAATGCGACGCTTCGCGATCTCTGACATATTTTCAGGAAAACCGTCCAGTTCTGGAGCCATACCTTCAACGATGAATTGATCCACCACTTCACGTTTAATCTCCATCGGTTTTTCTTCAATTTTTGGTTTTTCTGCAGGTAAGCCCAATTCTGCCTCTAACTGTTCCGGCTCAGGATCAGCTATGTGAACCACGCCGCTCTGGTCTACTTGATAATTTACGATCGGTCGCTCAGTGTTCGCATTGATTTGAACGTTATAGCGGACAATGTCACTTTCAATCTCCACTTTCACGTCCTTATCAATCATTTCTGCAAGGTTTTGAATTCTGTTACCTAGCTCCTTTGTTGGCACTTCCAACACTAATTCTGTAATCCCTTTAGGCTTGTGATTCATTTTTTTAACTTTTCCATTGAAATTTATAAAAGACATATTTGTTCCTCCTCGTGGGTTGGTGTAAGAGTAGATACTTCGACTTCAATTCTTGGTGTGCTGCTGTAGAACTTACTTACATGCAGATCAACAATTTGACTATCATCCTGCCAAATCACTTTATTCAGGCCATCTTTTATCCCTTTGATGTAGTTATCAACATCTGGCTTCTTAGCTGGTCTCAGCTCGCCTCTTTCAGCTTCTGCGGCCCTTTTCTTGCTGAAACTTTTTAGTAGGGATTTGTAAACTTTAACCCTCAATTCCAGAGGACCTGTAAGGAGTTGTTCTGGACGATGATCACTTGCAGCCAGCTTCACGTAAGACTTAAAATCTCTTGATTTTTTCGGATCATACAGCCTTGTCATCCCATTCCTGTGTGCAGCCCTCGGTCTTCCTTGTGCAACTGGCTCAGCGTAAATGGTGAATGCTATTTTCATTCGAATGCCTCCATCCTCGCGTTATATGTTAAAACCTTATTTCCTCGCTCACCCTTGACTGAAATGACTAGCATTTCGAGATCATAGAGTGATAGCTTTTCGAGATTTTCATTCTCACTTGGTTTATATCCAACGCGCTTCAATTCTTTGCGCAAGAACTGTTTGCGCTGTTTGCTATTGATTGACATATTCATTCCTCATTTCACATAGCGGCTTCCATTTGCCGCGATAGATTTACAAATTTGCCGTACTCTTTCGCAAATGCTAAATTTACTGTTCCTGTCGCACCATTACGATGTTTAGCAAAAATGATTTCAATAATATTTTTAGATTCGCTTTGCTTGTCATAATAGTCGTCACGATAGAGGAACGTAACAATATCAGCATCCTGCTCGATGCTTCCAGAATCACGCAGATCGGACAACATCGGACGCTTATCTTGTCGCTGTTCTACTCCACGTGAAAGCTGAGATAACAGAACAATTGGAACCTCAAAATGCCTGGCCATAAGCTTTAATTCTCGTGTTATTTCCGCAACTTCATGGTTTTTACTTTCTGGTTTCCCGATAGGAGTGATCAACTGTAAATAGTCAATAATCACCAAATGATCTTGATCAGGGTGTTCATTCTTGGTTTTTCTAATTCTAGAACGAATATCAGCAACGGTTTGAGATGGCTTATCATGAATATGAATATCTAGTTTTTCATATACGCCCATTGCTTTACTGGAGTTCTCATGATCTTCCGCACTAAAGAATTTTTTTGGATTTCTCCACTTAGTGTTCTCGATTCTTCCGATGTTGCTTAACATCCGATGTGTCAATTGTGTATCAGACATCTCAAGGGAAAAAATATCAGTTACACCTTTTTTATAAGCATTGTTAATAGCTAGATTTAGTGCAAAAGCGGTTTTCCCCACTGATGGCCGCGCAGCCACAATGATCAAATCACTTTTTTGCAAACCTCCAGTCATAGCATTAAGATCTGCTAGACCAGTGTCTACTCCAGTGACATCACCCTTTTCTTCTTCCAAACTCATGAAGATTTCTGTTAAAACATCTGTTTTCGTTCGAGTCTCTTGAACGCCTACTTCTTGAGCTTCAATCGTTTTTTGATACAACTCGACGATACCTTCATCAGTTGGGGAACTGGCAAATGCTAAAGCAGCACTTTGCAAATCTCTAAGTCTAAAAGCCTCGTAAATTAATGTTTCATAGGTTTCAAATGAATGAGTAGATGGAACAGCACTTGCTAGGTTAGTTAAGTATTCAAATCCCCCAACAGCTGCTAAGGCTTCGCCCAAGGAAGCTGATATATTTGCTAGTTCAACCTGTCTGCCTAGCTTGTCCACTTCCCTCATCGCTTTAAAAATCTGTTTATGTCGTTCCTCAGCAAAATGTTTGGGCTCAAGTGTAGTTTCTTTGATAAGGTCGCCCTCAATGATGATACAACCCAATAAAAACTGTTCAGCCTCTACGTTTCGCAAATTTTGCATTTCTTACCCACTCTTCCTGCTTCTCTAGAAATTCATTTTTCTCTGGTTGGTTGACCTGTATCTCAGCAATGACAGGTGGGAATCGTTTTTCAGCGATATGCTGATTGATCTTTTTTAAAACAGGTTCATACGGCAGTGCAGTTAAATGCTCTAACCAAATCTTGATTCTTTCTTTTCCGATCGCATCTGTAGAGAGTTCAAATCTAGGATAGGCAGCAGCTATCCTTGTTAAGATAGCCATCGCTTGTTCTTCGGTCATGCTATTCATGCTAATCATCCTCCTCCAAACTTAATGCCTTTTTCTTTGGCGTATTGAGCTAATGCTGATAAGTTGTCTTGTTGTTTCTTAGGTTTAAATTCAGATATGTTGTTCGGTGGATTGTTTTTGGCATGCCATCGATCAAGAATGCCCTTCTCCAGGTAAGTAAACGATTTTATGCCATCTGCTCTATGTCTTGGTCGGTATTGATCGAATATCTCGTCGATCCACTTCATTATGTCTTCAAGTGGTATTTTTTCATGAATAACTCTTTCGATGGCCTGTGCATCAGCAGGAGTTATCATCAATCCACCTTTTCGAGACAAGTATTTATCTTCGATTTGTTGGAAAGGAGAATCATTTCCTACTGGCGACTTCTCCTCTTCTTCTTTTAATTCTTTATTTCTTAAATTCTTTACATTCTTGTTTGTGTCTGCAATCGGTCTATGATCGGTCTGCTCGTGGTCTGCTTGCGGTCTAACTTTGGTTTCTTTTTCTTGATAAACGCTGTAATTACAAATGGTTATGGTGGTTTTCTTGCGGTCTGATTTTTTAATAATCATCTCGTCGTTTTCGAGAAGTTTCAGAAAGTTTCTAGTCTTGGCTTTCCCCCACTTCCACCGATCCATTAGTTTCAATTCTGAGGTGATTAAACTTCCTTCAGGAACATGAATTATTTCCAGTCCGAGCTTCACCTTTGCGTCTTTATGATTTGCCATCATTAAAAGGTCGAGCCATGCCTCATATCTTGAAAAAGTTCTATCTTCTTCATAGAGCCAGTGATTTCTAATTGCTCTATGTAATTTAATCCATCCAGTAGACAAACAAATTCCTCCTTCCCAACTATTTGCGTTTGAGTCTACAAATAGCGTATTTGCCTTTGATGTCGATCAATTCGAGATGCGGTTCATACTTGGCCATATATGTCGTGATATACATCATTAATACCTTTTTCCGCATCTGCGGAGCGGCTGACATCGCCAACGTAATAAAACAATAGGGATAAGCTGTTTTAAAAAGCTCGCTCATTTTGGTATATAGACAACCTTTCCTGTTTGTTTTGCTATTTCTTCTTTAAACAACCGCTCATCACTGTTTGTGTCAGATAGATGCAATAACCATATTTCCTGCACTTTTGACAAGTCATTTGCGGCTAGGAATGTCTTTACATTCTCAAGGCTGAAATGCGACTGTATGAGCCGATTACGCATACTTTTGTGAATGCTTCCATTTTCGATATTTGCATCCAAAATGGACTCTGCGTAATTGCACTCAACCATGATGTGCGTGAGTCCAGGAAACTTGTATTTGATGTAATAGGTGTCAGTGGCAAAGAGGAGCTTGTCTCCATCCTCATTAGCCAATAGGAAGCCATACGGCTCTGATACGTCGTGTTGCACATCAAAGGGCATAATAAGCCACGTGCCGATCCTAAACGTCTGTCGGGCTTTTACAAGATTGATTCTGTGATGATTTTCCACTCCGAGAGCTTGTGCCGTTCCAGAAGACATATAACAGTCGATTCCTGCACGCAAAACATCTTTCAATGCCTTGCAGTGATCACCATGTTCATGAGTGATGAGACAACCAGCGAAACTTATATCGAAATCAAAAGCACGTTGCATCTCTTTGAAAGTGATACCACACTCCAAAAGGAGCGGGGTTTTACCATCAGTCACCCGATAGCAATTCCCCTTACTGCTTGACGATATAGCTTTGATCTCAATCAAAATGGTGGCTCCTCGGTTAAAGCTGAAGGTTTTGAGTCAGATGGCTGTTGCTTCTCTTCTGGCTCCTTTATCGGTTCTTCTGGAACGGTATAATCCATATCAATAGTTTCTGAATTCGCATTTTCATTTACTTCACGAGCAACTGTTTCAGTTGTGTCCGGTGTTTGTGTTTCTTCGTCCGTATACATGTTTCCAAGAGAATTAGGAAAGGCTTCCCTTAAAGCATTAACAATGGCTGTTTTGCGGATCATGTTCATCGGCATCGTTTTCCAAGTTGATTGACCTTTGCTGAACTCATCAAAACTTATCCGAACCGGTGTAGGTGTTTCACGATCTTTTCGATAAACGGTGGCCCATCCACCTAACAATTTGTCATTTGGTAGTTTAATAGCACCCTCTATATCCACCATTTCACCGTCCCGTTCAACAATAATTCCTGCACGTATTCCGGCGAATTCTTCATTGTTTTCAGCACGCTTCATAAATGCTTCTTTTCCAACAATAATTTGTGCTGGCGATCCCTTAAATTTCACCAGATATGCCTCATTCAAAAATGGATTGAGTTTCTGGTATTTGCATAGGTTGATAAACATGACCACTTCTTGATCCGTTACATCTGCATTACCACGTACTAAGTAGGTTTTCACCGTATTCCCTGTGAGTTTTACCTCTTCTCCATTCACAGCAAATACTGAAGGTTTTTCCATCAATTTTGTGTTTGGATTTGATTGTTGATTACTCATCCGTATCCTCCTCATAAATAAATCTGACCTTTTTGCCTTTATGCTCTCTTAGAAAGGTCTTTAGCATTTCAGCAAAATCCGATGGACCTTTTAAGTCTCTTTCCAAGATTGCATCTTCAGGACATTCAGAAAGCGGACGAACGTCCATGACCTGTTTACCATCAATCAGAAGTTTTTCACGTTTGCAATCTTCCCAACCTATACCTGAAAGAACTTTCACCTCTACCACTTCACTCATGCGATCACCTCACAATCTACAGTCAGCAAGTTGTCATCAGTTTCAACTCGCAGCTGCTTGTCCTTGTCGGATACTATCAAGCTAATAACTTGAGCATTCACATCGATAAGACACGTGACCGCCTCGCTGTTATCAACGAAAATCGGCGCAGAAATACCATAATGCTCATTTAACGTATTGATGATATCTAAACCGACATTGATTCGTGCCGCATTGTTTAGGCCTTTGGAGTAAGGCACACCTTCATACAGCGTTTCACAGGTTTCTGTTAAACCGCCGTTGACTTGCTCTTCAAACAATTTGAAGCGAGCATACTTGAATTTGCTGTTTATCCGTTCTTCCATAAGGTTCATCTTGGTTCTGATGAACTCTTCAATCAGGAATGACTGCTGTTCTACCTCGTTATATTCATCAGCCATTTTACGTTCTTCATCTTTTAGCTCTTCAATCCGTTTCAGAGCTTGTTTGGCTTTATCAATGCAAAGTAGATCATTAAGAACCAATTTCATTTCTTGCTTTTTTTCCTTGATCTGCTCGTTAATCGTTTGAACAGCTCCACTTGTCTCCTGCTCATCTGACTGGATCTCGTTATTGATCTTTTCAAGCTCCTCTACCTTGTCTAGATACATTGGATTATCGGAAAGCGGAGCAATAGACGCTTCAGCTTGTTCCATATTTTCTTTCAGTTTTTCTAAATTTGAAGCCTTAAATTTCTCTTCCAAATTCAACTTTTGAAGTTGCTCATCAACTTCATACAGCTCATTTTGCTTATTGTCATATTCAATTCCTAATTGCTTTCCCTTATCGGCTATGCGCTCAAGGAAGGCGCTTTTTTGCAAATTGAATTTCTCAATAGCAGCTTGAATTTTTTCTTCCGGCAATGATTGTCCACATGTTGGACAATCTGTTTGATGATCCTCAAACGATTCTTCGTACTTTTTAGACCATTCTTCTCGCAACTCAAAGCGCTCTTTATCTATTTGAGATAGAAAAGATGTTAAGTGCTCTTTCTTCGTGATCAAATTACTGAGATCATTCTGGATTTGAGAAAGATCGTTTTTCGCTTTGTAGTAGGCTTCTTTTTTCTCATTCACTACCTGAAATCTTTTTGAGTCATACTCATTCATAATTTGTTGCAGATCGCCTTCGAGCTGAAGCATACGCTTCTTACGATCTGCACCTGCATCAGATCTGATAGAGCGGACTTTATCTTCCAATGCCATAAGTGATGACTCAAGAGCTTTTAGCTCTTCTTTCAGTTGTTCATGGTTAAGATCACTGACATCATCAATAGAACGATTGATTTCATCGATCCGTACCGGATATTGCTCCAGGAGTTTAGTGATCTTTTTACGTTTTTCAGCAAGGATGCGCTTTTGTTCATCAAGACTTTTTCCATCTAAGATGGATTGAAGCTTTGACAATGAATTGTTTTTTGAAATAACGTCCTCATCAGTCACAGCACCACCGATCTCCATGAGAACGTTTAGGCGATCCTGCCACTTCATTTGTTCGTTGAAATAACTTGGGGACGTAATGAGTTTGAAAATATCCTCAGAGATAATGTCATTGACCTTCTCAGTGAACTCTTTTTTCTTAACCGGCACGTCATTGACGTAGTAGTCAGTCGTATGGCCAGAGAAGACTTGCTTTGCTGATCCCCGTTTCTTGGTCCATTTCTCTGAATAGACCTTTTTCAACTCAACCGACTTTCCATCAATTAGTAAGACAGCCGATACCTCATGCTCCACGCCGCTTACCGCTTTGTTATCCTTTGAGAGCGTCTTGATCTCAAAGTCTTTTTTGTTTTGGCTGTCTTTATCAAAGAGCAGCCACGTGAACGCATCAAACAACGTTGTTTTGCCTGTAGCGTTATCACCATAGACCTTTGCACTTTCTCCACCTGTTTCAAGGGTGAATGATTTTACACCCTTGAAATTTGATAGATGGAGTTCTGCCAACCTGATATTTTTGGTCATGAACAAGCCTCCATTGATTTACAGTGCCAACCTGCTATAATAGGGGTTGACACTTTTATTTTCTTTTTTTTGTAATTGGTTCACTTGTGGGAGTGAACCTTTTTAATTTGCATTCACAAAGGTAAAATCGAGTTGTTCCTTCAGATAGCGTTCCAAGTTATCAACGAGGATCATTTCACCCGCATTTCTATCAATGACATACTCATCATTTGAGAAAATCTCATCCCCGAAGTAGTCAGTTCCAACAACATCAACCACTTCAACGCCTTTTGGGTATCCAGTGGCATTTATTTGAGTGATCATTGGATGTTCAATGTTCATGCTAAAACACCAACCTTTCTTCGGATCGCATCAGCAGTGAGCTTTTTATATTCTTCAAAAGCCTCTTGATTCGGGAAAAAGAAAATAGGTTCCCCATGAAAAGTAATCACAATTGATCCTCCAACTTTCGTTAAACGGACTAGATCGTCACGTTTCTCTGAAAAGGGTTGAATAACAGGTTTTTCTCTCATTACTTTTTCCTCCTATTAGTTATTGATGCTTATTCGCATCGTCCGACTGCGGATGGTGCATGATTTGAGGGGATGGTGTGTGTGCATTGTCCATCCGCAAGCCGGACGACAAGAATAAAACTTGTCGTGCTCTTTAAAGAGCGATATAATAAATTCGATCATTTCGATATTCGATTTAAGCAGTGAGTGTAGGAGCTTGCTGCTTTTTTCTTTGTTCAAAATCCATACGTGACTTTAATTGCGTTTCGATTTGAGCCAGTGCAATTTCTCCTTCCTCACTGAACCGCTCATTACATACCTCAATGACTTCCTTCGCTTTCATTAACTTGCTTGCCACAAATACAAACTTCATTTAAATCAATCCTTTCATTTTTGTTTTTAACGATTTCGGATATGTTACTGGCGTAATCTTTGCAGCTGCCTTCAACAATTTCACCGTTGATTGTTTTTCATATTGCTGAATTTGTTTTAAAGATTTAGCAATATCTTTGTGAGCTGCTAATGCCGTATCTATATCCGCACGCTCTAATGCTTTCATTAATCTTTTTTGCAGTTGTTCAATACAGATCATTTCAGCTGTTATCCCTTCATGATCAATGCTCTTGAAAATCGCTTTTCTCATCTTCATCCTCCAAACAAAGCCATAATGGCGGTAATTTGCTGTGTGACTGTCAGTGGATCAATGCCGCATAATGTAGCAATCATTGCTTCTTTTGCATTAGTTGCTTCCATCCACCTGACGTATGTAGGAACATCAAGCATCTTTTGATCATTCTCGATCTTCGATATGCAGCTTCGAGAGCGGCTAAGCATTTCCGCAAGCTTCTCTTGGGAAATGCCTGCCTGCAATCTTGCTTTGCGAAGCACCACACCCAACTTCACAACCTCCCCACCCCCTTTCAATGTTCCTATCTGGAACATGTTCCGAATTGGAACAGCAAAACTCATATATCCGCTGTATTCTAAGGTGGTAAATTCTTAATCAATCACTGGCTGAAAGTTGGATTCCATTTGTGACATTTGCCATTCTTCAAGAACTTCTCTTTTAAAGAAGATTCTTTTTCTTACTCGGAAGAATGGTATTTGCCGCTCTTTCACCATTGTGTAAACAGTGTCGTGATGTACCCCAAGAAAATCAGCCGTTTCTTGAACGTTCATAGTTGATTTTGTTGGCATATTTTTATCTCTCCTAATCATTAATTTAATTTCTATTTAAGAAATTTAATTCTGAAAGAAATCCTTAATGTCACAGTCTAATTCTTTTGCCAAGATTGGGAGATGATTTGCTTTAAAGGCATATTCTCCAGTCTCATATTTCATATATGTTGAAGCATTTTTGAATCCTAGAGCTTTGGCCATTTGTTGCAAATTAATTTGTTTGACATTACGTCTTGATTTGACAAATTTTAAATCTAACATATTTCCCTCCTCTCGATTTCTGTTTTAGAAATCTTGTCGTTGATTCAATAATACATTTCTAAAAAAGAAATTTCAACTGTTTTATTTCTAATTTAGCAATTTATTTTTTTCTACATTGGAAAAATGTTAAGATTTATATTGCTAATATAGAAAGTTGGTGATTAATGATGCTGGCTGTAGGCGAAAGAATAATAAAATTAAGAGAACAAAAACAATGGAATCAAAAAGAGTTGGCTCAAAAAATCAATATGAATGTCAGTGTAATGAACAGAATAGAAAAAGGAACGCGTCCTTTAACTGATATTGAAATTGTGAAAATCGCTGAGGTTTTTGGAGTATCAACAGATTATTTACTAACCGGAAAAGATTATAGGTTTGAAGCAGAACAACTTCTGAGATCAGGCAACGCGTCTACTGCTGCAAGTGATGGAGATACAGATATAGAAAAGAGAATTGAAAGAATTGAAAGAGCACTAAGACTCCAGGAAGGTCGTAAACCAGGGGATAAACAAAATGACTTCAATGGTGATTAAATAAAGACACTTTAATCACTTTCACTTCATGTTATTTCTTAAAAGGGGGCGCTTTTTTGAAAAAGACTTTTTTTCACTTACTTATTTTGTTAATAATAACTTCTTTAGCTGCTTGTAGTGCACAAAGTACTAAAGTAAATGAATCAAATGAAAAGAGCGATAAACAGGAAGAACCAAATAAAGATTCATCTGCTAAGAAGAAAACTAAAAAAGAAGCAGATGGAACACGAACCGCTCCAATACCTATTAAAGAGCCAATTTATTTCGAAGATTACATAAGTACTTCAGATAATGAATATACTGCTGAATTAAAAATGAACGTAGAAGAGGTTATTCGGGGCGATAAAGCATTTGATGTTTTATATGACACTAATAGCACAGTCGATAAACCGAAAAAAGGATTTGAATGGGCACTTGTTAAGGTCAAAGTGAAAATGACAGATTCTGAAACTGATGATGAACCTCTTCTATTCAGCCCAATTCTTAACTTCGATTTTTTTTCTAGTGATGGATCTCCTTACACACAGGAGCTGGGCTTTATAGCACCAAAGGACTTTAAGGGAGAAGTTTATAATGGCGGCTCTCTTGATGGTTACATAGTGAACCAAGTAGAAAAAGAAGATGACTTTTTAATAGCTTATAAAAGTATATCCACTACAGGTAAACTATTCTTTAAAACTAAATAATAAATGCCCTTTTTGGGCTTTTATTTTTAACTAAAAACAGAACATACGTTTCTTTTCTATCCGATTATATTTTCATTGTAGAAAGGGGCTAAATAACATTGAGGTATATAAATAGTCATCTAGAAGATTGGATTGAGTCATTCCTTAGTAATATTGGCATAAATGAATCTTATCAATTAGACAAATACAAAATAGCTAATGACCTAGATATTTGGATATTTTATGTTAATGACACAAGTCATTATGTTGAGATTAACAACCTGTACACTATTTTTCTAAATAAAAACCTATCTAAAGAAGAACAATGGCAAGATTTCGCCCATGAACTTTGTCATATTGTTAGACAATCCAGTCAATTCTCAAATTTCCATTTGACCAAAACTTTATGGAATATCTATCAAGAAAAACAAGCAAATTATTTTGCTTATCATTTTTGCGTTCCAACATTCATGTTAATGGATTTGGATTTACCCAAAGAACATGAACTAGCTGTCTTGAAGATTTCTAACATTTTCAATGTTACTCCTGAATTTGCGAATCACCGTTTAAATCTTTATTATCAAAAAACTTTTTCTCAGACAAGGAGCGTTTTATATGGCTAGCATTGAAAAAAGAGGTAGCAATTCTTTTAGATTAGTTGTTGAAATTGGATATGATGCTAACGGTAAAAGGTTAAGAAAATATAAAACTATTCGTATAGAAGATCATAAACTGCTAAAAACAAAAAGAAAATTACAGGAATACCTCTCTGATCAACTTTATCAGTTCAAGATGGAAGTCCATTCTGGAGAATATATTGAGCCAGAAAAACTAACATTTGAATCCTTCATCAATAAGTGGAAAGAAAAGAAGCTCTATCAAAAGAACGGAAAACCTTACTCTTTGACAACATCAGATGTTTATTGGCGCCACTTGAAAAATCATATCCTTCCTGTTTTTGGACATATGAGGATAGAACGTATAAAGAGTTTACACATCGTAGACTTTTTAGATGATTTATCAAAGGATGGGGCTAGAAAAGACGGTAAGCCAGGAGGATTAGGAGAAAGAACAATATTAGATATCTTTAAATTACTGCAGGTAGTTTTTAAAACCGCAGCTGAAGAATGGAAGATTATCAAGATTGATCCAATGAAGGGATTGCCCTTGCCAGTCAACGAGAAGAAAGAAATGAACTATTTTGAAGCAGATGAAGCTGCTCAATGTATTAAGATTCTATATGAAGAAGTTGATATTAAATGGAGACTTTATTTCTTAGCAGCGATGATAGGAGGATTAAGACGAGGCGAAGGTCTTGCACTTGAATGGCATTTAGATGTGGATTGGGATGCTGGTGGATTTAAAATTAATCGTTCACTTTCAAAGACAATTCAAGGCAAACCGCATGTGAAAGACCCTAAGTCTAAAAGTTCAAAACGGTTTGTGCAGATGCCAGATTGGTACATGAATGAACTGTCTCTTTACTATCATATGTGGAAAAGAGAAAAGGAAAAGCTTAATGATGCCTGGGAAGGTGGAGATCACCAATACATTTTTCATAGTGGTCTTGGTAAGCCTTATTACTTTACTACTCCAACTACAAAGTGGAACCGCATTACACAAAAGTATAAAATAAAAAATATCCGTTTACATGATCTACGTCACACTATGGTTGCTTTATTGATGGAAGCCGGCGAAAGCATAAGTGCTATTCAAAGACGTGCCGGACACGCTAGCGCCAGAACAACATCTGATATATATGGCCATGTAACAGATGAAATGAAAAAGAGTGCAGCGAATCACTTTAACAAGTTTGATCCTAAACATCTGAGAAACACAAATTCAGAGATAGGAAATTTCCGTCCCCAAGTCGTCCCCAAGGTTAAAAATAATGCATAATACAAATTTGAGAGATTTCTCATCAAAAATAAAAAAATAGCCTTCCCCCTTGTATTCTAAGGGGGAATTAAATATAATAATATTTGTTGAAACATCCCGGGGCATTAGCTCAGCTGGGAGAGCGCTACGCTGGCAGCGTAGAGGTCAGCGGTTCGATCCCGCTATGCTCCATTATCAAAAGCCTATCCAATGATGGATAGGCTTTTTCATTTGATTTTACTCATAAGAGATTATTTGTCTGGTTCTTGAATTTGATAACCAAAGACTCCTTTTATCTCAACATCCCCACAGCCTTCTTTTTTGGTCAGTTTAATACCATGGGGTCTATAAATGTAACGCCCACTTGATAAAATTCGGTCTGTTGCACTTAGATCATATTGGTTACCTGTATACTCTTTGACTGATGACGGAAAATCCGTTCCTGATAAGGATGTTCTGTAGAGTGTCACCTCTAGAGTACAACCCTCTGCATTTAGTATAGAAAATTGGTAGCCATAAGTAGATGGATATTGTTCAGGATTATTTTGACCTCCTGGTACCCACAGATCTTTTTCCTGTTCCGTCATGATGAAATCAACTTCTACTTCTCGATAAATGGTCTTAGCTGCAACCTTTTCCATATTAAAATGGAACATGACAATGAAACAAAGAGACATCATTACACTTATCCGCTTCATACAACCCCTCCATTCATTTTTACCATTATACAACAAATAACTCCAAAAATGGTTTTATTTTACTTTTTTATAATAGAAAAGGGTTGATTCATTCCATATGTGTTAACTTTCTATGACCTTTCTTAATGTTTCTTTGGTCTTTGGACCATATATGCCATCTGGGGTTAACCCATGCATCATTTGAAATCGAGACACTGCATTCGCAGTCTTGGGTCCGTAGTACCCATCGATTCCATTATTGATCGCTCCCTTATCAGGATAAAAATAAATCGATGCTAAGGCTTGTTGTACAGCTTTTACAGCTGACCCTTTTGTAAGAGGCTTCGTCACTTTTAAAATACCTGCAGGCAAACTGTATGTTTTTTTGACCTTGTTGGTTTTAGATGTTGATCTCGTTGATATGGTTTTGATAGATGTTTCTTTCACAGGTTTAGCTGTTGTCATTTGACTTGATGCTGATGCAATACCAGCTTTGAAGCCATCCCACCGATTTAACAGCTTACGCGGACACTCTTTCCCGCTCCAATGCTTATGCGGCACCACGTTTGATAAAGGAATTCCTAAATCCCCCATCAGTTTTCGAATGAGCCATTGGGCGTTTTCAACGGCTTGTTCAAAGTTACCGCCTGCATTTTCACAAATTTCAATTCCAATTGATTTCATATTGCCGGTTCCCCTGCCATCTCCTGCGTGCCAGCCATTTTCGTTTAAAGGTAAATGCTGATAAATGACCTGATCATCGACCGTGTAGTGCCAGCTAACCCCGGTACTTGCCCGAGCAACAAATGCTGCATGATTTGCCGCATCAGCCCCCCGTCCAGTGTTCGATGTATTATGCACCGTAATATAGAGCGGCTTCATCCTGTTTCCTGGTCTGTTGCGATTTTGTTTTGGGATGAGTGCTTGAATGATCTTCACCATATTGTTTCTCCTTCAAAAATTATTTTGTTAACCCTCTTTGTTTCAGGGCATCTTTTTGCAATTGACCTTTATAGGTCACATAATTATTTTTAAACCAAGCGATCACGGCAGTGACCATAGTGAAAATTGTGGAACCTGCCACATATAGTGCCTCTCCTGCGGTTTGCACTTGCTCCTCGCTAATCGGCAGCACTGTTTGTCCAAACATGACAAGCGTTTGGTTGATAAGCGCAATAAAAAGAAGCACTGTGCGAATCACAGTGCCTTTGTCGAATGTTTTCATGATGTTTCCCTCCTATTTTAAATTCCGTTCAATTTTATCGAGCTTGTCGATCACGACGTCATACTTCTCACTAAACTTTGCTAACACATCATTTTGCGCCTCGATTTGCTCATTGAGTTTGTTTTCTCGTTCTTTTGTAGTGTTGAGAACATAAAACAGAATCCAGCAAAAAAGAACGGCGAATGGGCCTTGTGTCATTAAGTTTTGAACGACATCTACTTCCATTTGAATCACCTTCTTTCCGGCAAAAAAATAAAGCCATTAGGCTTTGTACATTTCTCCAGTTATATTTTGATAGTCTTCTGCCGAGATCCAGCCAATGCTTACATAAAATGCAATGTCCTCTGGGCCGTAACACTGCCAGTCCCAGAATTGTTTGATATCCGCTACAGTTGGAAACATCATTCTGAAGCACCTGCTTTTTGCATAGCTAATAGCTGCGTTAATTGTTTTGATAACAAAGCATTTTGTTTCTTTAAAAGTTCTATATCACTTGGCGGGAGAGGGGCCGGTTTTAAGCTGTCTATATACTCTTGGGTCGCTGATTCATACCATTGTTGTTTTTTTACATCAAATGCTGCTTTATAGAAGGATGGATTATTAGGTGGAGCAATTGTTGTACATTGATCTGGCACTACATAATTTCCTTCGTCATCCACCTGAGACACTTCTATAGGTTTGACCAATTCGTATCGATGATTGTATTCATAGACTTGTATCATACTATCACTTCCTTAATTTAATGGGATGACCGTGTCTAAATAGTAGCCAGTTACCGCACTATCATTTGCTGATAATAAACCAGTTAACTTTAGCTCTCCTGTTTTGTATATAAGTAATTTACTATGACCCGTTGTACCTGATACGGGAACTGATACTACTAGTCCTTTATCTGGTAAGCCTGTAATTGGAATACTTCCACAGATAACTTCTCTATTTGCTTTTAGGTGACCTCTCAACAATAATAAATTTCCCCATCTAGTATATTCAACTGGTCTTTCTCCAATAGAAGAACCATTACCTAAGGTTACATTTAGCCACTTAACATTTTCAAAATCAGCATCAGTCACTAGTTTTTTCCACCCTTTAAAAACACCATCAGTATGGACTGTTCCGAACCAATGAGTGTTGTCGTAACTTCTGCAGACATGAATGGTCTTTCTACCATTTACAGTTTCTAAGATATCGATATTAAACCAAGAAGAATCATTATCGACAGGCATATTTACAATATTAGATCCTACAGCAAAGTAAAAGCCGGATGGCAGCGTTAAAATATCAGTTCCTATTGACATTGAAAGTCTTAATCCCTTTGAATTTAATAGGTTATGGTCATTGAGACGTTTCCAACCGCTCCACTCTTGTTGTGTACCCGTTACATCAGTTGTTGAACGATTAATATAGACATCTCCTGTATTGTTTGCACCGATGACCCATCCATAGGTATTTTCACTAAAAACAGACAAAGCCCTCATTGAACTTCTTGTCGGAAGATCTGGATGTGCTTCATGAATGTACCATGAATGAACTCCAGGCAATTTTATCAGCTTATCTAAAATACTAGGATCCTCCGCATTAATTCTTTCAAAAGCTTTTCCATCGTCAGCAGTAATTTTAGATAATTGTCCTGCATCCCATTTATTTTTTTCGTTTTGAGTAGGCATTTGCAGCCAATTGATCGCAATGTCATTCACATGATAGTAAAAACAAAATGCATTACCTGAAGTGTCGATTGCGATTCCTACACCGATATTATTTTGACCTACTAGCTGCAAGCCTCTTAATGCAGCATTTCCTATAGCTGGAGAATCGACTACTCCAGAACCACCTGGCGCATAAAATGAGCAAGCCCCTAGCGCTTTAATTCCCTCGTAGATACTGCCACCAGCAGGGATATTAATCAATTGGGACCCGTTATCATTTGTCAGTTTATATAGCTGTGATTCATTCCATTTTTTCTTTTCTGAACCAGATACGTGAGGAATTGGATCTCCCTTATGAAGGTTGAATTGTTCTAGTAGTTCCTGATCATTTTCAATCAAAATTTTCACTAAATCGTTAAAGAGATCTGCATGAGCTTTATCACTCGTCTTAAAAGGTTGAGGTGTTTTTATGATTGTTTCTCCTTTCAAAAAAACTATATTATTTAAGCGATATTATGATAACAGCAGCTAGTTCACTTCGTTCTAAATCGGAAACCAAACGTGATAAATTCATTAGGATTCAGATCATTAGAACAATATTGGACACAAACTTTTCCATCTGTCCCGATTGATGTCCTATGAATTTGTGGTGTACTACTCTTACCTATGCTTGACGCTACTCCAATAAAGTGAGTCGATTGTATTGGTCTAAATCCTTCTTTTAAGGTAAAAGCAACAGAGTCAAAACCAACCTTACCACCGGTAATTGACCCAATAATTTCAACCACACCTAATGCATCTTTACTATATTGCACGGTGTGGGGAATACCATCGACAGAATTATATATTTTCCAACCATTATCGAGCTGCGGAAGTTCTACCTTGTTCCACTTCACCTCATCATCCGCATCAGTCAGTAATCTACGCCAGCCCTGCCAGCCTAAATTTAAATCAAGATAGTTCGTAAAGACGTTATTGCGATAATCTACAGCAATCACCCATCCAAACGTCCCCTTGTTATTACTGTCCGCAGATGTAAAGTGATAAAAACCGCGTGCAGATAAAGCTGAAGGATTGTCCTGTACACCAGCTGGAGAATAAAATGTGCCAAATGCCTTTCCCGCCTGTGTAATTTTATCGAGTAAACTCTCTGTAGTTCCTACAGATACACGTACGCCACCCGTGTCATTTGTAATTTTAATTAATTGGCTGCCATTCCATTTATTTAAATCTGATAAATTTGGTAGAGGTGTCCACGTAATCGTAGTGTGACCAGAATTGTAGTAAAAACTATATGCATTCCCCGCTATGTCTACTGCAAAGCCTGCTCCTATATTATTTTGGCCAACTATTTGCATACCTCTTAGTGATATATTTGACGGTGATGGAGAATCTTCGACTCCAGAAGCTGCATAAAATGTACATGTCCCTTTATCCTTAATCGCATCAAATATTTTTGAATCAGCAGAGACATTGATAAGCTGCATACCGTTATCTGCTGTTATTTTATAAATTTGTGATTCATTCCACTTTTTCTTTTCCACATCTGAGGAATGTAAATTGACATCACTTTTATGAGTTAAAAGTTGCTCAAGTAGCCCCTGATCATTCTCAAGTAAAACCTTTACCATGTCATTGAATAAATCAGCATGGGCTTTGTCGCTAACTTCAAATGACTTTGGTTTTTTTATCTCCATTTCGATCTACTCCTTCTTTTAGAAAGTTTGGGTCAATTTCTTTTAATTGCTCTAAAGTCAGTATGTGCTGGTGATATCCCTCTTTCATCTCTTCCATTGAACAATCCCCTAATTCAATGGCTTGTTTGACCAACTCAGGTGTCACCCATTGAAAATATAATGCCATGACCCAATAATTCATGTTTCACTCCCTCCTTTAATGAAGAGGATCTCATTTTTCAGCGCTTTTAGTTCGTTTGTTAGAAGATCACATTGGTGCTCAAGTTGTTTTCTCATCAGCTTTTCTTTGGCTACTTCTTGTGCTAGATAATCTAGTGGAAGAGGTGGTTGATACCTCGGGTTGGCTTGGGATTCCTCCCACCATTTTTTCAATTCTTCTGCCGTTGGCTTTGGCACATTTAAATGCCACTCGTTTATATACGAACCGTCACCATCATTTCTTAGTTCAAAATCTTTTTGGGGGTCCGCTTCGGGGTATTTATACTTAATGGCTTCATATAAAATCATCAGAATCCTCCTACACTCTCGGGAAATTTCGTCCGCCTATTTCCGTAATATCGAAATAGTTGTACCAACCTGAATTATCAGATACATAACGACTAACGTCTCCGTCATACCCTACATATAGGTACATTTCTAAATAGTCCCCCTTATTAGCCGGTACATTTGCAGCACCATAAAGTCCCATACTAAAGCTCAACGTATCAGATGGGCTTACCGGACTTTGCCTTTGTTGTGCAATATTTTTATATCTTTTTCCATTCAAATAGATCGATAATTCAAAGTTCGCGTATCGTTGAAAGCTTTCAATATAAACACCTGCATTTACTAAATACATTCCATTTTCAGGGCAGATGAAGCGATTATTATTGATATCAAAATTGTTATGACTATCTTTTATTTTTCGATTAAAAAGGACTTTTTGGTACTCTCCCTTGGTTAACAGCTGCTTACCAGTTGTACCAATATTCGTATGAAGAAAACCAGATATTTTGTGCCACTCGGTCCAACCAGAGGCAATATACCACTGTCTAAACCAAATACCTGTACTAGTAAAATAACTACCTGCTTCATTACCATTGCCATAATAATATTGTACAAAACGATACTCGTTTATTTTTTCGTTCTTCACAAAACCATATCTTGTAGGGTATCCAGTATCATTCGATTCAGTAATAGCCATCAACGTAATGCCAATCGGATATTCCTCACCGCTGACTGATGCATCTTGAATGGCTTGATCGCCTGTTAAAATGAACAAGCTTTCATTTGTGATTCCTTCTAATTGTTTACTGAGCGCATTATCATTCTCCACAAGTGTGTTGACCATCCGGTTAAATAAGTTGGCATGGGCTTTGTCAGAGGTTTCAAACGGTAAAGGTGATTTTATGTCCACTTCTTTTCCCCTCCATTAATAAATATCATCAATCTCAAAAACAAATTCGATGTCGCCGTCTTTTTGTTTGTCTGTCATGGTGCGGATGGCGGTGAATTTGCCGGCCTCGTCGACAAGGGCTAGTTCATTGATGACTTCGCCTGCGAGTTCTCCTTCAGCGATGGTGCAGGTGTAGCGGATTTTTGCCGGTTCCATGAAGGTAAATGAATCAATATTTTTTTGAATCAGTTCTTTTTTGAGTGCTTGTTCGGTTCCGTCAAGAGAGATCGGTTTTCCATCCTTTGTTCCTCCATTTCCGAATGCCATTTTGACGACTTTTGTGAGTTTTGTTCCTTCTGCTCGTGCCTTTGCCATTTGTTGACGTGCATATAGTGTGGTTACGGTTAATTGATCAGCCATTGTGATCCTCCTTATAGGTCTATTTTTTTAGAAGTTGCTGCTAGCATTTTTGTTCCATCAAGCGGAATGGATCCATCGAGAATCCAATAATGCTCCTTGATCAGTAAACTGCCGCCTTGTTCATTTTGAACATGTACCGGTAAGCGGAACGTCATCCTCTTTTTCGTTTGATGTGAAAGCTGGTTCTTTGCGCGCAAAGTCAGCGTAGCTGCTTGCTTCGTTTCATGCGATGCTCCAGTCATGACATAATTCAGACGATATGCTGTTTCTTTCTCTTGTTGAAGCGGCATTCTCATCTTTAATGAATGCCGAAAGCGAGCAGGGACCTCCGTAATACCTCGTATCCCGCTAAGATAGAACGTTCCATTTAATACGAATTCACCATTGAGTAAAATTGGAATATGATCGAAAAAGCCCACTCTGCTTCGCAGTGTGAGCCGCTGGTGATGATCATTTGTTTCATGAACATCGGTATGATGAATGGCGGTGAACGTATACGCCAAATGTGCTGGCTTTAACGTTTCGAGTATTTCGACGATATATCTTGTGTTTTGCAGGTCATCCAGGTTGACACGCAATGCAAAATGATAACGATTGGTTGTAAGTCGGATGATCGCACTCGGATTTTTAAGAAATCGATTCACAGATTTCTCTAATGAAAGATACGTAATTGGTGGAATGTTCGACATCATATTAAGTAATCGCGCTCTGCGCAGCTCAATCGAATCATCTGACTCTCGCTGCACCTTGAGCATTCTTTCCCATCGATTCAATCCCCACGTCGCTGTTAAAGGGAAGAACTGATCCGTTACATCAAAAATGGATTCGTCCAATTGTTCAAACTCTGGTGCCTCTGTTTTTAGTAAATGATCCACATCATAAATCTCTGCGAAATAAGGCGGCAAGTAGTTTTTCATTTCATCAAGTTTGCTCAATAACCTTCACCTGCCTCAGACGTGGTATCTCAATGTCCTGTAATACTAAGTTTTTTGACTCCCCATTCAATAAGACGTTTGCATAATCAGACACACTCTCTGAATGGTACAAAATATCATTTAAGGCGGACATTCGAATCGTACTTTTTTCAAATGCGATTGATTTTAACAGTGCTTTGACCTTTTCTTCTATTTCTTTTTGCGCACCCTCAAGTGTCCAGTCCATCTGAAGTTCGACGGACACTTCTACGTCAATATCCAGCCACTTGGCGCTTTCCACGGTTGCTTTTGAACCAATAGGAGCTTGCCCTTCTCCTTCTCCCGGTACAGGATCGATATACTCCTGGACCCTTTTGACAAGAAGCTCAGATGCTACATCTAGATTGCCATCTGTGATGACAATTTTGACCGTTCCCTCTCCATTCCATAGCGGGAATACTTTCGCTCTGCCGACACCAACCACTTCCTCGGCCCACTTTTTGTAATGTGCTCTGTTGGCACTGACAGCCTCTCGCCTTGCGCGTATTAAATACCGATCGTATAATGACGCATCATCTTCTTCCTCTTGCCCTGGTATCACCAATTCCTTCATGATCATCGACTCTAGACCTGGAATTGTATCAAGCGATAGCAGCGGCTGACCTGTTAATTGCCCATTGCCGGCTGTACCTGTTGTCTCGCATTCAAGTGTACCGTCCTTTGAAAATTGAAAATAAACATCTTCAATAAAGAATCTTGATCCTGCTGGAATGTTTACGTTCTCTGGTTGAATGGTTACGGACCACACCGCTGTAGTGGCTGGCTTTCGTTCAATCCCCACTTCTGCTGCTCGTCGATCTAAAAATTCCCCCTGTGCTGTATCAGCAAAGACAAGCTCAAATACTTGATCAAGCCAAATATACGACTGAGCCAGTTCAGCAGCAGCAGGTGCCAAGGCATTCCAAATGACGCTGTTTTCTCTTTTATCTATGTCATCTGGCAGCCTGTCCAGCATTCTTTCCATCAACGCCTCATACGTTTGCTCCTCAAACATCTCCCTCCATCACCTCCTCTATTTCTAATGTGCCTTCATCTGTGACAATGGCTAGTTTGACTTGAAAGGCATCATTTTGCTTCGTGACCTCTATCTCTTCAATATGATCAATCCGCTCATCAACGACCAATGCTTCTTCTAGCAATCTTGGAATCTCCATTTCTTTGTATTCATCTGTTGCTTCTGTATCGGTCAATAGCTCCTGAATTTCAGTACCAATGTCGTGACTGTAAATGGGGTGTGCATAGCGCTCTGTTCTCAATGTCATATAAATAAATTGTCGGATCGCTTCAATGCCTGTAACGGCTTCATTTGTCAGCCTACCATTTTCAAAATCTATGCGATACGTCGTCGAGGTTTCTACCTCTTCGTCTTCTTCTGTTTCCTCGATTTCTTCCTCTGGTGAAAGTGCCACATTCATCACCTCCCTTACAATTTGTCGATGATGTAAAAGGACTGCCCTCCTGCCATTGCAAGTACCATAATGCTGTCTCCCCTTTTCAACTCATCATCCTCACCCTTATTTAAGCGTTTAGGCCAAATAAGCAGTTCTTCTGGAATGATCAGCTTACTATTTTCATTTAATCGGATGTGAAGAGGCGAAGCCATTGTGACCTCTCCAATCACCAGATCAATTGGAGAAGCTGCATCTACTGCATTGACAGCGAGTCGTTTAATTGCTTCACTTAATCTCATGCTTGATCACCCTTTGGCATGGAATTTTTCTCAACGACGTCAATTGTCATGGTGTGCTTCACTCCATTGAATTCATGCTTGTCTTGATCGATCCAGTAGGTTTTTTTGATGTTGATTTCAGGGATTTTCAAATAGATTGGCAGACCGCTTTGCAGTTCAGGGATTCCGAGTGCTTGTATGCTTTTCACTTCTTGTTTGACGCCTTTTTTTTCAGCTAGGCGTACTTTCGCTCTTTTTTGAAGCTGCGGCTGGTTGATTTGACCTGTGACCGTCTCCACATGCTGTAAAATGCCGTACTGACTCTGACCCGCTTTGTCCTGTTCGATCACCACAATATCTGATTTGCTACCTTTTTTCTTATTCTTCCCCTGTTCGTCTACAGACGTGCGCATCTTCACACGTGTTGCTGTCTCTTCAATGGAGGTGCTGTACTGATAACCGATGAGGTTGACGCCTGATTCAATGACCCACACGTCCTCTGGATCGGGCCAAGCTCTCAGTCCCATCTTGCCTTTAGCAGAATAAATTTGATAATTTCTACCGGTTTGCCGCTTCGTTTCTTTCAATGCTTTTAAAATGATGTCATATAAACTCGTGTCATTTTTAAAAACGAGAGACTTCATGACATGTCCTGTATTTGCGATGGATGTCATAGGAATTTGAAAGTCTGCCCCGATCCGCCTCAAAATTTGATCTGCCCGTTGATTTGAAAAAACATATACATCTTGGTTTTTCACTAAATATTGGAGCATATCGTATGCGGTAAAGGTCAGCTTTCCTTCAACAGGCGTCCTAGAAAACACGATGCCTCTGAACAGCTCTTTTCCTTTCCATTTAAAAAGAACCGTGTCTCCTTCTGAGACACGGTAATATGTTTGACTGCCTTGCTTTGTGATAATATTCGCCTGAATAGAGCGAGGGGCCTGATACCTTTGCCCCTGAAGTGTCACACTCTCTGTGACAAGCTCATACATCGTGCCGCTTCTGATGGCAAAAAGCTCAATCAATGTCAGCCCCCCTATTGTGGTATTTTCAATTTTTGCCCTGGAAAAATCCAATGTCCCGGCTGTTTAATATTCCGTTTACTTCGTTTGATCATCGCTGCTTTATTGGCATTCCAAATACGCCGCCATTTTGTACTATCGCCATAAAAACGGCCTGAAATGGCCCAAAGAGTATCTCCTTTTTTGACAGTGTACAATTTTGGTGGTGTTTTTGAGGGTCTTTTCTTTTTGGTTTGTTTCGCTTTTTTCTTTCGTTTGATTTTCCTAGGCGATGCGGTTTTATATTCCTTTAACTCGATCGTAAATTCACGATCACCTATGTCATAAGACCCTTCCTTGTGTGTGAAGCTCTCAATGCTGCACGTCATATTGATTTTAGTCCCTGTCACAATTAGTCGCACAGACTTCTTTGAACGCATCATTCGTTCAATTTTCGCTATTGCATTCTCTGGTGATGGAATGCTTTTATATTCAGCAATTGGCGAATATTTCTTAGGAAATAATGAGGTGAATGATACTTGTTTAGCCGATGGTACATCAATAAAAGTCAGTTCTCCAAAGGAGGAGACCTTCACTGTTTCATTTTGTACATTATTTGTGATCTCAAGTTCGGATGGAAGCACAGGGAATCGCAACTTCTCCTTGCCTTGGGAAATCCACAATTGATACACTGATTTACCCATCGATCACGACCCCTTTCGTTCCTGTCTGAAGCTCTACTTCCAATTCGTCTACAAGCATTTGTCTAATTTTTTCGACAAGCGATTGCTGATCCTGTCCATTATGGAAATGCTGATCACCATTGAACTGGATGGTGATTTGTTTATTGCCTGACGTTGTTGCAGTCCCAGCTGACTGTGCTGAGGTGACTTGCTGCATCTGTGATTCTGGTAAAGGAGCAGATGCATTTGATGGATCATAGACTTGCATCCCAAGTGCCTTTGCTGCCTGCGTCAATAAATATCTCCCGCGAATGCCTCTTTCTTCTGGAATAATCCATTCGCGTTTGTTTCCTTCACCGACTCTAGCTACCTGCTCCTGAGTAATCAGACCGCCATTGGCGTAGCCTTTATAAGGACCGCCTCTTCTCATACTCCGTAATCCCGGTGTATTGAAGACTGTTCCATATCTGCCCTTAATGTAGTTAATGGCTGCTACGGCATTATGAATTGGGTTCCAAATATCATTCATGCCCTTGCCTTTATTGGAATGGAAGGTCGGTCCAATGGTTTGCATTAACCCTTTAGAAGGCGTTCCCTTCTTGGCGTTGGAATCCCACAAGTTGATGGCTTTCGGGTTACCATTTGATTCGTGCTGAGCGATTGTCATAAGACCTGGAAGCCAGCTCATCGATGTGCCAGTCGCCATCAGAGCTGCCATGAGCCATTGCTGAACACTAAGACCTGAAGCACCCATACCGCTGAACGCTCCGATTAATGAACCCGCTTGATTTTCAGCAAACTTTTTCACATCAACTGAATCGAGCCCTTTGACGACACCGATCGATGCGAATTTCCCTAGACTCATCATGACACGCGAAGGAGAATGAATGTCTAGTTCTTCTCTAAACGCCTGTTCCACTTTCTTCGCCATTTCTTTGGCAGCTTGTGTGACTTCACTTGCTTTTGAACGCATGCCGCTATTGAAGGCGTCGATCATTCCTGAACCCCATCCTGGTGATTCTTGTTTGGCTTGCAGGAATGGTTGTTTGACGTGTTGGTCTACATATTGGCTTGTGCCAATTGATGTGGCATTTTGACCTGTTGCAAAGCCACTAACAGTTCCAGAACCCCAAGTTGGTGATGCTGTCATCACTTGTTGGTATGGTGCTTTTACACGACTTTGCAAAAAGCTGTCAGTTCCTGTTGGTGTCATTTGCTGGCCAGTAGCAAATGCCGATACCGTTTGTTGTCCGTACTTTCCTGAATCTGATGTCATTTGATTAAATGGCTGCTGAATGTTTTTTTGCTTCCATTGATCAAGTGAAACGACCTTTTGATTCAGCCCTTGTTCAAAATCATGATTAAATTGCTCGCCTATGCTGGCAGCTTGGATGTTTCCATTCATTGAAACCGTTCCACCAATTGAACCAGAAAAAGCATTTGGAGCTGCTGGAGCATTAGGCGTTATTGGAGCTGGAGAGCTAGAAACTGGACTTGCTGCTCCGCTGCTGCTTGGCACAACAGACATTCCAAGATGAGAAGCAGCCTGTGCAAGCAGCATCTTCCCGCGTCCCCGGTTATTTTGAGTTGGAATGACAAATTCGTTACCTGCTTCACCAATCCATGATAAGGTAGGTTGAGTGATATAGCCGCCTGTGGCTTTTTTATCAGGATCTCCAAATAAATGTTTTACTACAAAATTAATGCCATCGCCCGCTTTGTCAAAAATCTTTTTAACCCAGTTAAATGCTTTAGAAAAACCATCACTTATGGCACCTGCCACTTTTACGATCGGTGTCTGAATATTATCCTTAAACCATTTGGATAATCCATTCCATATATCTGTCACCACTTTATACGCTTCTTCAAACTTCTTACCAATGCTATCTTTGATGGTTCCAACCGTTTCTACAAGCGGATTCCATACATTGTTCATAAACCAAGAGGATACTGCTCCAAAAATTGATTGAATGGTTTTCCACGCATTTGATAATGCTGTCCAAATCCCAGTAGCGACTGTAACAACTGTGCTGCTTAGCGGTGTCCAGACGTTTTCGATAAACCAGCCTGCTACTGCACTGAATGTTTCTTGTATCCACGTCCAGGCATTGACTAGACTTGTCCAAATCGTGGTTGCTACCGTAACGACTGTGTCGCTTAGCGGTGTCCAGACGTTTTCGATAAACCAGCCTGCTACTGCACTGAATGTTTCTTGTATCCATGTCCAGGCATTGACTAGA
>NZ_JBQENU010000017.1:0-62225 GCF_052044605.1 Bacillus sp. 22483
TATGATGTATCATAGGATTTTTTTATAAAAACTCGAATTAACAGGTACGTTTTGTCTTGTTTAGTTTTCAAAGATCATCTTCGCCGTTCTTAGCGGCTTTAATAATATAACATTTCGCTTCATCTTATGTCAACAACTTTTTTCAAGTTTATTTCCCGAAGCGTTTGTGTTTGTCACTGTGTGTCAGCGACGATTAATAATATATCACGAAAACATTCTGTTGGTCAACGCCTTTTCAGAACTTTTTTTAAAATAGTTTTATCGTGCATGTTAAACCCTTGTCCTGCATACAATCAAGTAACAATCTTGGACAAGGCAGGAGTGTTTGAATTGAGTCGATTATATGTGTTGCCTATTAAACGGCTGAAGCAAGTAGTTATTATTCTTGTAGCAGCCCTTGCAGCTGCAACCTTTTTTTATGTACAAAAGGCACCGCCGCTGTCTGTATTTAAAACAGAACAAGGACCCCGAGCGATTTATAAAGGAGAGACCTCATCAAAACATGCATCCCTTACGTTTAATATTGGCTGGGGAGACGAGAAGGCTGTTCCTATTTTAAATGTCCTCCGAGAGTACGATATAAAGAACGCCACTTTCTTTCTGTCTGCTTCTTGGGCTGAGCGTCACCCGGATATTGTGAAAAGGATTAAAGAGGACGGCCATCAAATCGGCAGCCTTGGCTATGCATATAAAAATTATAGCCAGCTTGAAGAAAACGAAATTAAGCGTGATCTTGTCCGTGCACAAAATACATTCCAAAAGCTTGGACTGGAAGACATTCAATTATTAAGACCGCCAACTGGGCAATTTAATGAAACGGTATTGAAAATTGCAACACAGTATGGCTATACCGTTGTCCATTACAGCATCAATTCTCAAGATTGGCTGAACCCGGGCGTCGACCAGATTGTTCATAATGTAAATGATCGAATGAAAAGCGGAGACATCATTCTCCTTCACGCCTCAGATTCAGCCATCCAAACCGCTCAAGCCTTACCAGCTATTTTAAAACACTTAAAAGATCAAAATTTAAGAAACGTCACGGTTGGCGAGCTTATCTCTAATACAAAAACAAAGTCAACTGAGGTTAAGTAGCTTTTGCTTTTGAAAACCGCGGCATAGCTAATAACTGAAACGCATTACAACCTAATAGCGGGAATAGCATTAAATACAGCCAGTCCTCTTCATTGACTCTAAGCGCCGGAAACCATTCTAACGACGTGATCACGACCATTAGAAACATTGCAGAAATAAATGTTTTCTTAGAGGACTGCTGCTGTTTAAAATAAGACACGATCAATGCAAACACACCGATAAAAACAGGCAGCCACAAGTATGGAAGAAATGATTCATTCTCCCCGAAAAACAAAAACCGCAAATAAGCTAAATCAAACAGCACGAAAATCACAAGGAATAACTGAATGGTATTCCATAAAGAATGCGACCTGAAAATCTCCAGCGCAAACCGGTGCACTGTCAAAAAGACAACAAACCCCATCTGACTGATTACACTAAAGATCATCCCCACACCAATAAACCAAAATAACACAGACGCAATCTCTAAAATCTCAAACGATACAAACAGCTTCTGATATTTCCCCCACTCCAGCGCAAAACCTACCACGCTTGTAATGACCGCTCCAACAGCCAGCACAGAGAAGAAAAAACGAACTAAATCCCGACTTTTCATTGAAATGACCCAACCCCTATTTTTGTTATGTATAAATTCATGTGAAACATTCATATTAAAAGTAAGACATGTAATGAAAGGAGCCACAGTATGTCAAAAGGCATCTTGCGTATAATGAGCTGTTTTCTTCTTTTATCTCTAACAGCTTGTGCTCCCAAAACCCAATCCTCATCTAATATGGACTATGACGAAACGAAAAAAATGGTCGTCGATATTTTGAAAACAGATGACGGTAAAAAGGCCATTCAACAGTTATTAAATGACGAGGCAATGAATGAAGCTTTGGTAATGGATGAACAAACTGTGAAAAAAACAATAGAGAAAACACTGACTTCTGATAAAGGCAAAGAGTTCTGGAAGAAGGTCTTTGAGGATTCTAAATTTGCCGAGACTTTCGCAAAATCCATGCAGCAACAGCATGAAAAGATGTTAAAACAATTGATGAAGGACCCTGACTATCAACAAATGATGATGGATATTCTCAAGGATCCTGAAATGGAAAAGAAATACGGTGAACTGGTCAAAAGCAAAGAGTTCAGAAAGCACTTAGAGAAAGTCATCACAGAAACATTAAGCAGCCCTCTCTACAAGAAGAAATTCGAAGATGAGCTAAAAAAAGCAGTCTCTGAAAGCAGCAATGATTCCGGTTCACAAGGAAGCGGCAGTTAAACATCACCCGAGTGGCACAAGGTCCACTCGGGCTTTCATTATGCTTTCACTGTTAATTGTTCAATGACTTTATTGGCAATGTGTTGATACACTTCCCCTGTCGGATGACTCGCATCATAGACAGAAGGTGCAAAATCGTCCTCATTCCAATCAGGCTGTCTTAAAGGGATTTGACCAAGAACTGATACACGCAGCTCCTCCGCCAGCTTGTTCCCGCCGCCCTTTCCAAAGACATATTCCTTCTCACCTGTTTTTTTGCTTTCATAGTAACTCATATTCTCAACGACCCCTAGCACCTCGTGATCTGTTTGCAGTGCCATTGCGCCTGCTCTAGCAGCAACGAAAGCCGCTGTTGGATGCGGTGTCGTTACAATGATTTCTTTACAGCTCGGAAGCATCGTATGAATATCAAGTGCCACATCACCTGTTCCAGGCGGAAGGTCTAATAGTAAGTAATCTAATTCTCCCCACTCTACTTCGTGGAAGAAGTTATTTAGCATTTTACCAAGCATCGGTCCTCTCCAAATGACCGGTGCGTTTTCTTCAACAAAAAAGCCCATTGAAATCACTTTGACGCCAAAGCGTTCCACAGGAATAATTTTTTCCCCTTTAACTGTCGGTCTGACGGTGATTCCCATCATATCCGGTACGCTAAAGCCGTAAATATCAGCATCGATTAGTCCCACTTTTTTCCCTAGACGAGCCAGTGCCACAGCCAGGTTAACGGAAACAGTTGATTTCCCAACTCCGCCTTTTCCACTCGCAATCGCTAAGAACACAGGCGGATTTTTAGAGTTGAGCAAATTTTCTTCCTCATCCTGTGACGGCATAAACTTTTCAAGCGTTTCTTGAGGCAGTTCTTCAAAACGAAGTCCTACAGTGTTCGCGCCGGCTGCTTTTAAAGCTTGTACGATGTCTTGCTGCAGCTTCATCTGCTCAGCAGTGCCTGTTTTGGCAATCGCCACTTTTAAGCTCACATGCTCTTTTTCAGGCTTTAGGCTGATTTCCTTGATGGCATCCAGCTCACCAAGCGGTATATGAAGGAAAGGTTCGTCCATCTTCCCAACTAGTTTTCTCACATCATCTTGTCCGATCATAGCAGAACCTCACCCTTTATTGAATTCGTTTACAATCCAAGTATATCATACATATCCTTACAATGTCTGTCCTCTTTGCCTGCGATAAACAGGAAAAAGCCCCTTATTCAGGCGGCTCTTTTTGCTCTGTTAAATATCTGAGAATGCCTTTATAAATCGAAGCAGCAATTTGATCCTGATATTTAGGAGTTGCCAGCTGACCAGCCTCTTTTGGATTCGATAAAAATCCGATTTCGACAAGCGCTCCTGGCTTCGTGACATTTTGCATTAAATAAATCCCGTTGATTCGCTTCGCCTTGCGATCTGTGTTTTCAAGGTTGTTGCGCAATTCATCTTGAATGAACTTCGCTGCTTTTTCATTCTCTTCATACTTTCCGTAAAAGAACGTCTGTGCCCCGCTCCATTTGTTCGATGGAATCGCATTTAAATGAATGCTTAAATAGAGATCCGCTTCAGATTCATTGATGACTTTCACACGGTTTCTCAAATCCTCCGCTTTCTTTCGGGCATAACCCTTTGTATTCTTTGATGATAAATCAGAGTCATCTTCCCGGGTCATGAGAACAAGTGCTCCCTGCTCCTGCAAATAGTCTCTTATCTTCATGGACACATCCAGTGCAATCTCTTTTTCGAGCAACTCGCCGCCAACAGCACCGCCATCTGGACCGCCGTGACCCGGATCTAAATAGATGATCTTGCCGCTCAAAGGCAAGTTCCACGATTTCCACGAATCATCATTTAGAAACTGAAATCTGAATAAGAATAAGAGGACAATAAACCCGATTAAAAACCCTGTCCATTTCAGCTTTCTTTTCATCCCTGTCCCTCCCATACACCATTATTTTATAGATATGGGACAAGGGCTGGAAATATGCTTAGTGCAGGCGAAGCTTATGCCTTTTTTCTGATTCCCGAAAGCCTTCCTGCCACCACTTACTTAAGAATTCCTTCGCAAATGGATACAGACACGACATCTTACGCTCCATTCGGAACATATTCCCCCACGATTGCAAACACCCTGCTAGCTCCTCAACCAGCTCATCTTCTTCATGAACTGACCGCTTTTTTATATCATCGAAGGATTCACCATACTTACTCGACTCACCGTATCTCCCACCTGCTAAAAAAGCCTCAATGGCGAAATCAATACAGCCATCACTCATAATCCCAGCTGGATCATCTGCGAATGGGAACAGCTTCCTCGTGAATTTCTCGGAAGCGACCGTCACCTGTTGAAGAGACAATGTACGCAACAGCTTCTTTTCAAGCGTGACATCTCGTTTTGTTTTTAATTGATAAAATGAAAGAACTTCTGCCATGGACTGAACTCCTTTTTTCTTTGTATTGTTCGTTGGTTTGAACAAAACATGCAGTTCAGTAAATGGAAATCATGAAATAAGTGGTGGAAATGGGACCTTATGATAAAATGAATTTTTATATAGAAAAAAGATAAAGGGGCAAAGTAAATGAAAAAGTGGATGTATATCCTACTACTAATGACAGTCATTCTATCCGCTTGCAGTAGTCAAGCCAGTGAGAAAGAAAGCGACATGAAAGGAATAGAAGACATTTCCTTAAAACAGCTTTCTAAGCACAAAAATTCTTATATTGGAGACAATGGAGCAGTCGGCGCTATTTTATCAGATCTTCCAGGTAACGTGATTCGCGAGTATGAAATCGTAGATGAAAAAGCGCTAAAAGTGACATACGGCGTGAAAGAAAATACCAATGATACAGAAGAACAGTTTGATTCATTTTGGTTTGATAAGAAGGATACCATTGAAAAAAACTACTTATATAATGCATTGGCACTTTTTATTCTTATCGATAACGTGGAGCAAGTGACACTCAAGATGAACGCTAAAGACGAGCCATCCGTCACGTTTAAAAGAAAACAGCTAGAAAAAAAGCTGCCTCACTCTTTTAAAGTGTACAAAGACGATACAGCGCTTTGGCAAAAGGAACTGGTTGATGGAGTTGTGAAGTCAAAAGATAAACGTCAAGATGTATACAAAGCTTTTCCCATCAAGAAATAATAAAAACAGAGGGGCGTCACCCTCTGTTTTTTGATAATTATGTAGTAAAAGCTTGAATCAATCGTTGTCGAAAGTTTTGATCTGCTACTACGGTAAGTATAAATTCATCGAACACTTCCCCCATCCAGTGAGAATTCTCCGCTTTCAGGTCATTGATGAATAGAGAAATCGATATAGTTGATGTATCCGTTTTTCGATATAAAGCAGCAGTGACAACAAACAACGTCGATCCCCCTTTATACCAAATATATTGATCTGTTTCCGTCTTCAATGTTTCTCCCAACACAATTTGGCTAAAAAGACGCTTTTCTTCTGTTGTTAACAGCTCATCCTGTAGACGTTTCATAAAATGTGCATATTGATTCGTTGTAGACCTTGTCATCTTTTGCGTCAGTAAAGATTGAATACGCAAGCTTAACAAGTTCTTTTTCATCAATTTTTCTTCTAACGCCTTTTTATGCTCCGGGTCATTTTTCATGATATGAAAAATCTCAATCATCAGAGATTTGTATTGTTCATCAGTTACATCGCTTATTTGCTTTAATGCATCCTGCTCATGATCAGATACATAGGCTGGCCACAACACCTTGGGTGTCAGCGGCATGAGTTCATCATGTTCTGTAAGACCTGCTTGTTTCATCTGATTATTGATCTTCTCTAAGCCCAGCAGGTCAATCAAATAATCAGTACAAGCATTCGAACTGAATTGCATCATCCCTTTGGCAACATCTAATAAAGTTGCATGCTCAGAAAAATCGTTGACCTCCAGCCAGTATGTGTGCGCACCGCCATCGGTTCTATCAATATAAAACTGCTCTATATCAGACAATGCCACTTTTTCATCTAGCTTGATGTCACCGCTGGATACAGCTTTAACAAAATGAACCAAAACCATTAATTTCATCGTACTTGCAAGTGCTGTTTTTTGAGCACCATTCCAATCTAATACCACATCTTCATTTTCAATAATTGTTACTGATACGTCCTTTTTGTTTTTCGTGACAAATGCCAAAAGATCCTCTTTTGTTTTCTTCAAATGTTTCTCCTTTCCAAACCACTATAGATTCTCGTCTCCAATATAACAAATATTTGAAACAAAGGCACAAAAAAGCAAAGGGTTGTGAATACCTTTGCTTCTTGGTGTGTTTATTTACGAAGAAGATGCAGTTTCATCCCATCATGCGTAGCTTCAAATCCCAACTTTTCGTAAAGACGGCGTGCTTCTGGCCTCTGTTTGTCTGTTGTCAGCTGAATCATATGACACCCGCGGTCACTCGCGCGTTGAATAGCCCGTTTGATCAATAATGTGCCAATTCCTCTTCCTCTATGAGTCGAGGCTGTACGAACTCCTTCTATTGAAGCTCTCCATCCTCCTTGATACGTTAGAATGGAGTCATTGTTAATTGGAGAACACCGACTACCTCTTCCCGATTACAAGCGACGATTAGTTCAATATTGGGATCCGCTTCGATCGAATGAAAGGCATTGAGGTAGCTTTCTAATATTGGACGAGTGTAGCGTTCTCTCTTTTGGCCTAATTTGTCATCTGAAAGCATCAAAACGATGTTGTCGAGGTCTCCTTGGACGGCTTCTCTAAATGTCAATTGATTCAGATTCAATGAACACACCTCCTATCACGGAATGGAAACCTTTATTCATTTGCCAAAATACCAATTGATAGCGTTCTCATATAAAATTTTATCCCCCGCTTCCTCATCAAACATCTGTTGAATCAATTCAATATCACCGTATTCAAATGGCCGTTTCGACCTTGTAGAGGGAAGATCTGTACCAAACATCAGTGCATCAGGATTCGTTTGATAAATAGACGTCAATGCATGTTCGATCTTTAAATCAACACGCCCAAAGCCAGTCGCTTTCACACGAACACCTTTTTCAACCAGCTTGAGCAAATGCGGCAAACCTTCTTCAGATAAGCCTAGATGATCAATGGAAACGGCCGGCAGCTGTTCAAGCGTTGATGAGATGTCAGGGAGATGCTTAGCGTCTATGTAAATCTCACTATGCCACCCAGCCAGCTCATACACCCTTCTCGCAAAATAGTCGAGCTTTGAAATATCCTCCGAACCGCCCCGCTTCACATTAAAACGTAAAGCCTTTACCCCTTGTTGATCCAAATGAACAATCTCATCGTCAGTTGCTGTAAAAGGTAATTGTGTCACACCGCAAAAAGCTAGTCCCATTTCATCGAGTGCTTTCAACAAATAACCTTGATCAAAGCCCTGAAATGACCCTGATACAATCGCTCCACCTACAATCCCTAAATCAGCCGTCTCTCTCCTATAATCATTCACCACATAACTCGGCGGTGTATATCCTTGGTTTTCTTGAATCGGAAAATCAAAATCAATGATATGAAAATGTGCATCAAAGATCCTCATGCCCGCGCCCCTCTTCTACTTATTTGACCTGATTATATCAATAGAGCAAGCCAAGGGATATTTGGAATGACGAATTACTTCATATCATGAAAACTTATCAAGTTTTCCATTCCTCTCGTAAGATGGCATAATAAAACTCATCCCACCACTCATTTCCTTGTGGTATACATTTTTTAAAATAGCCCTCTCTCCTCATCCCCATTTTCTCCATCACTCTCCATGACGGCACATTTTCAGGCTGACAAGTGGCAATGATTCGATGTAAATTCATTGTGTGAAAAGCATGATGTAGGACAGCAAAAGCCGCTTCAGAAGCAAAGCCTTTGTTTTGATATGCAGAATTGAAGACCCAGCCAATTTCATATGTGTGCTCACCAAAGTAAGGATGAAACACGATATGCCCAATGCATGTATGATCTTCTTTTAATAGAACAGCAAAATTCTTGCCCATCTCAAGACGATTATTTTTGACAAATTCCTGCGCCTCTTCTTTAGAAAAAACACCTTCTGGCATATACTTCATCACCGCTAGATCAGATGTATATGCATAGACATCTTGCCAATCATCCTCAATAAACGGTCGAATGAAACATCTTTCTGTTGTTAGATTCATAAATGCCATCCCCTTTAACATCATTTTTTAAACAGAAACCACACTATGATCCTATTTTATATGTTTCCAGACAGAAAAAAACACAAATAAAAAAGCACCAGCAAGATGCTGATGCTTTTCATATAGGGTTTGTCTGTACAAACCTTTGTAAAACGTCCATACAATATAAAATTGATTAACGTTTTGAGAACTGAGGTGCGCGACGTGCGCCTTTAAGACCGTATTTCTTACGCTCTTTCATACGAGAGTCACGAGTAAGAAGTCCAGCACGTTTAAGTGGTGTACGGTACTCAGGATCTATTTCTAGAAGAGCACGAGAGATACCGTGACGAATTGCTCCAGCTTGACCAGAGAATCCACCACCGTGAACATTTACAAGAACATCGTAGCTGTTAGCTGTTTCTGTGATGTTCAAAGGCTGTTTCACGTCTTCGATTAAAGCAGCGAATGGAATGTATTCAGTAATTTCACGATTATTAACGACGATACGGCCTTCACCTGGAACTAAGCGAACGCGCGCTACAGAACTTTTACGACGACCTGTACCGTAATATTGAACCTGTGCCAAATTGTTAACCTCCCTTATAATTAACCGCGAAGTTCGTAAACTTCAGGTTGTTGTGCTTGATGTGGATGCTCAGAACCACGGTACACATTTAATTTTTTGAACATTTGACGACCTAGTGGACCCTTTGGAAGCATACCTTTGATAGCAAGCTCCAACATTTTTTCAGGGTAGTTTGTACGCATCTCAAGAGCAGTTCTTTGTTTCAAACCACCTGGGTGCATCGTATGACGGTAGTAAATTTTGTCCGTCAATTTCTTACCAGTTAATTCGATTTTCTCAGCATTGATGATGATCACGTGATCACCTGTATCAACGTGTGGTGTATAAGTTGGTTTGTGCTTACCGCGCAAAAGTGATGCTACTTCAGTAGAAAGACGACCTAGAGTCTTGCCTGCCGCATCAACCACTAGCCATTTGCGCTCAATTGTGCTTGCGTTCGCCATTGGTGTTGTACGCATGAGTTTCCCTCCTAAATAAATCAATGAATTTTCCTGAATCAAATGCTACGTTCTATTTCAAAACACAGATAAGTCTTCCGGGGCTTATTTGTGGGGTTGAAATACATACCATATGATATCTTATAACTTTCTGCTTCCTGTGTCAAGAACATGTTACACCTGGTTTAGTTGTCATAGAAAACTTCCCATAAATACAGTCCGTGACTGGGCGCAGTCTTGCCTGCCGCTTCGCGATTTCGGGCGGCAAGCATGGCTTTTATCTCCTCAGGGTGAAATTTACCAGAACCAATTTCAAGTAATGTTCCAGCGATAATTCGCACCATGTTGTATAAAAAGCCATTCCCTCTCACACGCATTTCAAGCCCGTCTGAGACGTTTTTCCACTCAAGGGTGTAAATCTCTCTCACCTTGTCTTGAACCTCTGTATTGGCCGCACAAAAGCTTGTGAAATCGTGTATGCCAATGAGGTGCCCAGCAGCTTCTCTCATTTTGTCTGCATCCAGCCGGTAAGGAAAGTGGCAGGCATACTGTCTCGTGAACACATTTTGGTGCGTTTCCGTTGAGACCTTATAACGGTACTCCTTCGAAACGACACTAAAACGTGCATGAAACGATTCATCCACTTCCTCAGCCTTTAGAACCCTGATGTCATCAGGCAGGAGACTATTGAGGGCAAAAGGCCATCTTTCCATCGGGATGGCAAGCGGGGTGTCAAAATGGATGACCTGCCCCTTTGCGTGAACGCCACTGTCTGTCCGGCCAGAAGCCACAATCGGAATCAGTTCATCTTGTTTATGCATTCTAGCAAGAGCAGATTCAATCTCCGTTTGTACAGTACGCTGTCCTGGTTGCACTTGATACCCTTTAAAATGTGTCCCATCGTATGATACGGTACATTTTACTTTCATCTAGACATCACCTAATTTCTAAGCAGCACAAGGAGTGCTGTTAACAGGATGAATAGAAGCAGCGTGAACGTGTCTTTCATTCCCCAGACAAGCTGACGGTATTTCGTACGCCCTTCTCCCCCGCGGTAGCCTCTCGCTTCCATAGCGGTCGCCAATTCCTCCGCACGCTTAAACGCACTGACAAAAAGCGGGACAAGCAACGGAACAATCGCTTTTAAACGATCTTTCACGGGTCCGCTTGTAAAATCAACACCTCTTGCCATTTGCGCTTTCATGATTTTGTCTGTTTCTTCGAGTAAAGTCGGAATAAATCGAAGAGAGATAGACATCATAAGAGCAAGCTCATGAACAGGTAGCTTGATTTTACGGAAAGGATGCAACAGCTTCTCCATACCGTCTGTCACTTCAATAGGTGTTGTGGTCAACGTCAGAAGTGTTGTCATCATGATGAGATAGACAAAACGGAGTGAAATGAAAATCCCCTGTTTTAGACCTTCTTCATAAATATTCAGAAAACCAAAGTGAAGGAGCAAAGCGCCATCCTTTGTCATGAAGATATGCAGAATAAAGGTAAACAGAACAATCCAAAGGATGGGTTTCATTCCTTTGAGAATAAAGTACAGCGGCACCTGAGACACCATCACCACAAGGATCGTAAAGACCCCTAAAAGCCCGTAAGTGATGTAGTTATTCGCAAAAAAGACAATAAAGACAAAAAAGAAAATTGATAACAGCTTTGTCCTTGGATCAAGACGATGGACAAAGGATGTACCTGGCACATATTTGCCGATAATCATACTATCCATCATGATGTCGTGTCCTCCTGATATAAAGCTGTTAAGGCTTCTGCCATTTCATCCATGGTCAGAAGCGGTCTTGGAAACGTCATCCCCAGCTTTTCTTCGACAGCCTGCTGGAATTTGATCGTTTCCGGGAGGTCCAGTCCGAAAGAAGACATGTCGGTACGATTGGCAAATAGCTCCCTCGGCGTACCTGTCGCTTTTACTGTTCCTTTGTGCATCACAATCATTTGATCCGCATAATGAGCGGCATCTTCCATACTGTGTGTCACAAGGATCGTCGTCAGGTTGGCTTTTTGATGAAGCTCATAGAACATGTCCATGATTTCTTTACGTCCGCGTGGATCTAATCCCGCAGTCGGCTCATCAAGCACAAGCACTTCTGGCTCCATCGCTAGAACACCTGCAATCGCCACACGTCTCATTTGACCACCGCTTAATTCAAAGGGTGATCGAGATAACAAGGATTCAGGAAGGCCTACAAGCTTCAGCATCTCTTTAGCCTTGGCTTCTGCCTTTTCTTTTGGAACGCCGAAGTTCATCGGACCAAAACAGATATCCTTCAGAATCGTCTCCTCAAAGAGCTGATGTTCAGGAAACTGAAACACGATACCTACCTTTTTGCGAAGAGATTTCAGTTCCTTCTGCTTTTTATTGGCTTGTAAGACCGTATCTCCAAGCGCAATGCTCCCCTTCGTTGGTTTGAGCAGTCCATTTAAATGTTGCAGCAATGTCGACTTGCCGGAACCCGTATGACCAATGACAGCCACATAGCTGCCTTCTTTGATGGAAGCATTGACATCATACAAAGCGAGACGCTCAAACGGCGTTTTCATTTGATAACGATGCTCTAATTCTTTGATCGTAATGTCCATAGCTCTTTCACCAATCCTTCTTGTGTCAAATGGGCATTTGCAAGCGGCACACCTTGCTGCTTCAATTGCTTACTCAAACGGTAGGAAAATGGCAGATCAAGTCCAATCTGAACCAGCTGTTCATCTAGTTCAAATACTTCCTCTGGTGTTCCCTCGGCAAATTTCTTCCCACCATTCATCACAATAACGCGGTCTGCTTTCGCAGCCTCGTCTAAATCATGTGTGATGGAAATGACCGTGACCGTTCCTTGTTCCTTCAGCAGTCTGACGGTTTCTAGCACTTCTTCACGGCCAATCGGATCAAGCATTGATGTTGCTTCATCCAAGATCATGATGTCAGGGCTTGCGGCAAGTACACCTGCGATTGCTACTCTCTGCTTTTGCCCGCCTGATAGATGGTGCGGCTCTTGATCAAGAAACTCCTGCATATTGACCTGTTTGACAGCCCAATCTACACGCTCTATCATCAATTCCCGCTCAACCCCGTTATTTTCTAAACCAAAAGCCACATCATCACGAACCGTTGAGCCAACGAATTGGTTGTCTGGGTTTTGAAAGACCATGCCGACCTTTTTGCGAATATCCCAAACACTTTCTTCTTTCAGCTCAATCTCACCAACCTTGACCGTTCCTGCATCCGGTAAAATGAGCCCATTCAGTACACGGGCAAGTGTGGATTTACCTGAACCGTTGTGGCCAACAATGGCAAGCCATTCATTTTGATTCACATGCAATGACACTTGGTCTAAAGCGGGCTTGTCCGCATCTTTGTGATAACGAAATACAATGTCTTTTACGTCAATTAATGTCTTCTCCATCTCTACCGGACCTCCTCTCAGCTCAACCTCTACTTTGCCTATTGCTAAAAAGCCGTAGTATCTAAAAAAGGGCATAGATCCAGTTATGAACTGTCCCGCCCTTTCTTAGATACACGATATGTGATTAAACTAATTCAATGACAGCCATTGGTGCGCCATCGCCGCGACGAGGTCCAAGCTTCATGATACGAGTGTATCCACCTTGGCGATCTTCGTAGCGAGTTGCAACGTCAGCGAATAATTTTTGAAGTGCATCTTGGTTTGTTTCAGCGTTAGCTACTTCGTTACGAATGTAAGCTGCAGCTTGACGGCGAGCATGAAGATCTCCGCGTTTGCCAAGAGTGATCATTTTTTCAACTACAGAGCGAAGTTCTTTCGCACGTGTTTCAGTTGTTTCGATGCGTTCGTTGATGATCAAATCAGTCGTTAGGTCACGAAGCATTGCTTTACGTTGTGCACTAGTGCGTCCTAGCTTTCTGTATGCCATGTGATGTCCCCTCCTTAATTAGAGATGCTGTATGAATAAAAAACACACGAAAATCCTAGTTCACAATGAAACTAGTCAATCGTCTTTACGAAGACCCAGTCCAAGTTCTTCTAGTTTCGCTTTCACTTCTTCAAGAGATTTACGTCCAAGGTTACGAACTTTCATCATATCCTCTTCTGTCTTGTTAGCAAGCTCTTGAACAGTGTTAATACCCGCACGCTTCAAACAGTTGTAAGAACGAACAGAAAGATCAAGCTCTTCAATTGTCATTTCAAGCACTTTTTCTTTTTGGTCTTCTTCTTTTTCAACCATGATTTCTGCATGCTGAGCTTCGTCAGTTAACCCAACGAAAATATTTAGGTGTTCAGTTAAAATCTTAGAACCTAGAGCGATCGCTTCTTTCGGTCCTGTGCTTCCATCAGTCCATACATCTAGTGTTAATTTATCATAGTTTGTGATTTGCCCAACACGGGTGTTCTCCACTTGATAAGTTACACGAGATACAGGTGTATAGATTGAGTCGATCGGAATCACGCCGATAGGCTGATCGTCTCTTTTGTTTGCATCAGCAGGATTATACCCGCGACCTCTTTGTGCAGTCAAACGAACACGGAAGCTCGCATTTTTGCCAAGAGTTGCGATGTGGAGATCTGGATTTAAGATTTCAATATCGCTGTCGTGTGTAATATCAGCAGCTGTTACAGTTCCTTCATCTTGTACATCAATTTCAAGCGTCTTCTCTTCTTCAGAGTAGATTTTGAGTGCAAGCTTTTTAATGTTTAAGATAATCGTTGTAACATCTTCAACCACGCCTTCGATCGTTGAGAATTCGTGTAAGACACCATCTATCTGGATCGATGTTACAGCTGCACCAGGAAGTGAGGATAAAAGGATACGACGAAGGGAGTTCCCTAAAGTGGTACCATATCCACGCTCAAGTGGCTCTACGACAAACTTGCCATACTTGGCATCGTCGCTGATTTCAACCGTTTCGATTTTTGGTTTTTCAATTTCGATCATCTAATAAAACCCTCCTTCAAAACGTCGAAACCTCGAATAGAATCATATGAGATTCCATCCGAAATTCCTCATTGTTTAGTCCCGTATGTGCTCAGGCAACGAGTCGTGTATTCGTCTCATAAATAACTGTATCATAACCCATTATTGACAGGGACACAAAATCTATACAAACAAATTACACGCGGCGACGTTTTGGTGGACGGCATCCGTTATGAGGAACTGGAGTTACGTCTCTGATTGCAGTAACTTCAAGACCTGCAGCTTGAAGCGCACGAATTGCAGCTTCACGACCAGAACCAGGACCTTTAACAGTTACTTCAAGTGTTTTAAGACCATGTTCGATAGAACCTTTAGCAGCAGTTTCAGCAGCCATTTGTGCAGCGAAAGGAGTAGATTTACGAGAACCTCTGAATCCTAATGCACCAGCACTTGACCAAGAAATTGCGTTTCCATGAACATCAGTAATCGTTACAATCGTGTTGTTGAAAGTGGAACGGATATGAGCGATTCCAGCTTCAATATTCTTTTTCACGCGACGTTTACGCGTATTTTGTTTACGAGCAGCAGCCATTCTTTAACTACCTCCTTTACTTATTTTTTCTTGTTAGCTACAGTACGACGCGGACCTTTACGAGTACGCGCGTTGTTTTTTGTGTTTTGTCCACGAACAGGAAGTCCTCTACGATGACGGATTCCGCGGTAGCTTCCGATTTCAATTAGACGCTTAATGTTAAGTGAAACTTCACGACGAAGGTCACCTTCTACTTTAAGTTTGTCAATGATATCACGGATTTTACCTAGTTCGTCTTCAGTTAGATCGCGAACGCGAGTGTCTTCAGAAACACCTGCTTCTTTAAGGACTTGTTGAGCCGTCGTACGACCAATTCCAAAAACATATGTTAAAGAAATGACAACACGCTTATCACGTGGAATATCTACACCAGCAATACGAGCCATGATTTGGGCACCTCCTTGTTATTAGCCTTGTTTTTGTTTATGTTTTGGGTTTTCACAGATCACCATTACTTTTCCTTTTCTGCGAATCACTTTACATTTTTCACAGATAGGTTTAACAGATGGTCTCACTTTCATGTGTTTCCAACCTCCTTCTTCCGGAGTTGCTTTATTTGTAACGGTACGTAATTCTACCACGAGTTAAGTCATATGGAGATAATTCTACCGTAACTTTGTCTCCAGGTAAAATGCGAATGAAGTGCATACGGATTTTTCCTGATACATGAGCCAAAACTGTATGACCATTCTCTAGTTCAACTTTGAACATTGCATTTGGCAAAGTTTCTGCTACAGTACCTTCCACTTCAATTACATCGTCTTTCGCCATTCAAGTGTTCTCCCTTCTTCAAATCAGTAACTTGCTCTCTGATAAATGTTCAAATGAGATGTTCTCAATTGTCCATCTATCACCCGACCTGTTTTGAATATACTGTTCTGAACTTCCGGAGATACGCAATCATAAAAGGTTAAATGATTGATATTTTTTCTTAGGAGAATGAATTTACGCTTTTCTCCGTCTGCGATTAGTACATGGCAGCCATCGAACACGCCGATGACAACTGTATACTGATCTTGTTCTTTCCTTGGACTATACAGACAACCTGCCCGATTTGGGCCTGAAAGGCTTCAGTGAAGACCTAAATCTTAGTCAGTATATCAAAACCTGTATCTGTAATCGCAATCGTATGCTCAAAGTGAGCACACTTTTTCCCATCAACCGTTACAACCGTCCAGTTATCAGCCAGTGTTTTCACATATCGGCTGCCTGCGTTCACCATCGGTTCGATGGCCAACACCATTCCAGGTTTGAGCCGTGGGCCTTTGTTCGGCGGACCATAATGAGGAATTTGAGGGTCCTCATGAAGATCCTGTCCGACCCCATGTCCAACATATTCTCTAACAACTGAGAAATTCTCATCTTCAACATACGTTTGTATGGCATAGGAAATGTTTGACAGACGTTCACCTGGCTTTGCTTCCTGTAAGCCCTTATATAGAGATTCCTCTGTGACTTCCAGTAGTTTGCGGTCCTCATCACTGATTACCCCAACTGGATAAGTCCAAGCAGAGTCACCATGATAGCCATTTAACTTTGCGCCGATATCGATACTAATGATGTCTCCATCACGTAAAACCCGTTTACCAGGAATACCGTGAACGAGTTCTTCATTCACCGAAACGCAAATGCTCCCGCGAAAACCATTATACCCTTTAAAAGATGGGATTGCACCCTGCTTTGTAATAAAACGTTCGGCAATTTGATCCAATTCTTTTGTCGAAATACCTGGTTTTATATGTTTCTTCAGCTCTTCATGAGTCAGTGCGACAATGCGTCCAGCTTCTCTCATAATCTCAAGCTCGCGAGGAGTTTTACAGATAATCATTTATTTAATCCCCCAAGCAGGTCCTTGATATCAGCGTAAACATCGTTAATGTGCTTCGCACCATCAATGTTTGCAAGATATCCTTTTTCTGAATAGAAGTTCAGTAAAGGTTCAGTCTGCTTTAAGTTCACTTCAAGTCTTGTCGAAACGGTTTCTGCATTATCATCTGCACGTTGATAAAGCTCGCCTCCACACTTGTCACAAACATTTTCTTTCGCAGGTGGATTGAATACTAAATGATATGTTGCTCCGCAATCTTTGCAAATTCTTCGGCCAGTCAGACGCTCCATCAAAGCATCTTTATCGACTTTAATATTAATGACATAATCAATCGTTCTGCCAAGGTCCTTTAGAATGTCTTCTAAAGCTTCAGCCTGAGCGACTGTTCGCGGAAATCCGTCCAGAAGAAAACCTTGTTCACAATCATTCTTGCCAAGTCTTTCTCTAACAATACCGATTGTGACCTCATCAGGAACAAGCTCTCCTTTATCGATAAAGGATTTTGCTTCGAGTCCAAGTTGTGTCTCCTCTTTCATAGCAGCACGGAACATATCTCCTGTTGAGATATGAGGGATCCCATAATCATCAACAATTCGTTCTGCCTGAGTGCCTTTACCAGCACCCGGAAGCCCCATTAAGACTAAGTTCATTTCGGATTTCCCCTTCCTTACTTAGAGAGGTTGGGCAGGAGCCCAGCCCTCTGTTTTATTTCATAAATCCACGGTAGTTTCGTTTCACTAATTGGCTTTCAAGCTGTTTCATTGTTTCAAGTGCAACACCTACAACAATGAGAAGACTTGTGCCGCCAATTTGTGCAGCGGAAGGTAATCCAGCGAATTGAATGAAAAAGATAGGAAGTATTGAAATCACGGCTAAGAAAATGGCGCCCACAAACGTGAGTCGGTACAAAATGCTCGTAATTCTATCTTGAGTCATTTTCCCTGGACGAACTCCCGGGATATAGCCACCCTGCTTTTGCAGATTTTCAGCCATTTGTTCAGGGTTTACTTGGACAAAGGCATAAAAATATGTGAAAGCAACAATCAGTGCTACATAAATCGTCATACCGATTGGCTTAGTATAGTCAAAGTTGTTAGTTATCCAGGTTGTCACATTATTTGTTCCGAAGAACGATGCGATCGTCTGCGGAGTAATAATGAACGAAACGGCAAAGATGACTGGAATCACCCCTGCTGGATTCACTTTCAATGGAAGGTGCGTTGCTTGACTAGCAGACATTTGTGCACGGCCAGTTCCTTTTGAATACTGAATCGCAATCTTTCTCACTGCCATTTGAATGTAAATAACACCGATAACAATGACAAGAATAGCAATCACAATAAGGGCAATTTTCAGGATTTGCATGAACAGCTGTCCATCTCCACCTACAAATTGCTGAGCGTACACTTGCTTTAATGTTTGAGGGATACCTGCGATGATACCGGCAAAGATAATAATCGAAATACCGTTACCAACACCGTGAGCAGTAATCTGCTCTCCCAGCCACATTAAAAATGCTGTTCCCGCAGTGAGTACGACCGCAATTAAGAGATACGTTGAAACACCTGGGTTTTCAATCAGCATGCCTCCTGCCATATTGTTAAATCCATATGACATTCCTAACGCCTGGATAAATCCTAGAACAATTGTAAAATACCTTGTGAATTGTGCTAATTTTCGGCGGCCAACCTCTCCTTGCTTTGACCACTCAGTAAACTTCGGTACAACATCCATCTGCAAGAGCTGGATGATGATCGAAGCAGTGATATACGGCATAATCCCCATTGCAAGAATGGAGAATTGGAAAAGTGCCCCGCCCCCAAACGTGTTGAGGATTCCGAAAACACTCATTTGATCCTGTGCCTGGAGAACTTCGGCGTTCACATTAGGCACAGGGATGAAAGCACCTATACGAAAGACGACTAACATTAAAAGTGTAAATATAATCTTATTCCGTATATCTTTCACACGCATAAAATTGGAGATTGTCTTAAACAAGTTAGATCACCTCGGCTGTACCGCCAGCAGCTTCAATCGCTTCTTTAGCAGAAGCAGAGAATTTATTGGCTTTTACAGTTAATTTTTTTTCTAATTTACCGTTGCCAAGAATTTTTACTCCTGCTTTTAACTTGCTTATTGCACCAGTCTCTAGAAGAAGTTCAGGAGTGACTTCCGTTCCTTCGTCAAAACTGTTTAATCTGTCTAAGTTGATTACCGCGTAATCTTTACGGTTGATGTTTGTAAAACCACGTTTTGGAAGGCGTTGGAATAAAGGCATTTGACCACCTTCGAATCCTGGGCGTACACCGCCGCCAGAACGAGCGTTTTGACCTTTATGACCTTTACCAGAAGTTTTACCGTTACCTGATCCAATACCACGACCAACACGGTTGCGTACTTTACGTGAACCTTCTGAAGGCTTCAATTCATGAAGTTTCATTTGGGCACCTCCTTATCGATTAAAAATGTTTTATTGTTCTTTAACAGAAACTAAATGAGACACCTTGTTAATCATGCCGCGGATCGCTGCATTGTCTTCATGTACGACTGTTTGGTTTGTTTTCTTTAGACCAAGAGTACGAACAGTGACACGCTGATCTTCCGGGCGACCGATTACACTGCGTTTGAGGGTAATTTCTAATTTATTTGCCATTATTGTTCCCTCCTTATCCTAACAGGTCTTCTACAGATTTTCCACGAAGCTTCGCTACATCTTCTGCACGTTTAAGTTCACTTAAACCTTGAAGTGTTGCGCGGATCATGTTGATCGGTGTATTAGAACCTAGAGATTTAGAAAGGATATCAGCTAGACCAGCAAGCTCAAGTACCGCACGCACTGGGCCTCCAGCGATAACTCCTGTACCTTCTGAAGCAGGCTTCAATAGAACGTTTCCTGCACCGAATCGACCGATGATTTCATGTGGAATTGTAGTTCCAACCATTGGTACTTCAATTAAATTCTTTTTCGCGTCTTCAACAGCTTTGCGGATCGCTTCTGGTACTTCTTGTGCTTTACCAGTACCGAATCCTACATGACCGTTTTTGTCACCGACAACAACTAAAGCTGCAAAACGGAAACGACGTCCACCTTTAACAACTTTCGCTACCCGGTTAACCGTAACTAAGCGTTCTTCTAACTCTAATTTGCTTGGGTCAATACGACTCATTCGGATGTGTCCCTCCTTCTTTTATTAAAATTTAAGTCCAGCCTCACGAGCAGCTTCAGCTAGAGCTTTTACACGTCCATGATATAAGTATCCTCCGCGGTCAAATACCACGTTAGAGATGCCTTTTTCAACAGCACGTTTTGCAACAAGTTCGCCAACTTTAGTAGCAGCTGCAGCGTCAGAACTATTCTCGATCTTTAAATCTTTATCAAGAGTAGAAGCACTTACAAGTGTTACACCGTTAACATCATCAATTACTTGAGCGTAGATGTTCTTGTTAGAACGGAAAACGTTAAGGCGAGGTCTTTCAGCAGTACCTGAAAGTTTCGCACGAACACGAGCGTGTCTTTTAAGACGAGTAGCGTTTTTGCTAGTTTTCGTAATCATCCGAGTCACTCCTTTCTTCACATTAAGCGATCTTACTTACCAGTTTTTCCTTCTTTACGGCGAACGAATTCACCTTCGTAACGAATTCCTTTACCTTTGTAAGGCTCTGGAGCACGGACAGCGCGGATGTTAGAAGCTAGAGCTCCTACACGCTCTTTATCGATACCTTTAACGATTACTTTCGTTTGAGATGGAACTTCTACTTCAACTCCAGCCTCAGGAACGATTTCAACTGGGTGAGAGTATCCAACGTTAAGAACAAGTTTGTTTCCAGATTTAGCTGCACGGTAACCGACACCGATTAGTTCTAAACCTCTTTCGAAACCTTTAGATACACCTTCAACCATGTTTGCAATTAAGCTACGTGTTGTACCATGTAATGCACGGTGTTCTTTATTTTCAGACGGACGGCTTACAGTTAAGACGTTGTCCTCAATTTTAATTTCCATATCAGGGTGAAATGCACGAGTTAGTTCACCTTTTGGTCCCTTTACTGTCACTGTGTTATCGTTGTTTGTCACAGTTACTCCTGAAGGGATCTCGATTAGCTTTTTACCTATACGAGACATACCAAGCACCTCCATTCATCTTAAACTTTTTTTACCATACGTAAGCAAGTACTTCTCCACCAGCTTGTTTAGCACGGGCTTCTTTGTCCGATAAAACACCTTGTGATGTAGAAATAATTGCGATTCCAAGTCCGTTAAGTACACGTGGTACTTCATTTGATTTCGCATATACGCGTAAACCAGGTTTACTGATTCTTTTAAGACCAGTGATAACACGTTCGTTGTTTTGGCCGTATTTAAGGAACAAACGGATAATTCCTTGTTTGCTGTCTTCGACGTACTCAACGTCACGGATAAAACCTTCACGCTTTAAGATTTCAGCAATTTCTCTTTTGATTTTTGAAGCCGGTACTTCTAGCTTCTCATGACGTACCATGTTCGCATTGCGAATACGAGTCAGCAAATCTGCAATCGGATCTGTCATAACCATTATTTAATAACCTCCTTCCCATTTATGGGGATTACCAGCTGGCTTTTTTAACGCCAGGAATTTGTCCTTTATATGCAAGTTCGCGGAAACAAATACGGCAAAGTTTAAACTTGCGAATTACTGAATGTGGACGTCCACAACGTTCGCAGCGCGTATACTCTTGAACTTTAAACTTTTGTTTGCGTTGTTGTTTCGCAATCATAGACTTTTTAGCCACGATTTCGCCTCCCTTTCATTGATTATTTCTGGAACGGCATACCTACTTGAGTTAATAACTCACGTGCTTCTTCATCCGTGTTGGCAGTCGTAACGATAACGATATCCATACCGCGGACTTTTGTTACTTTATCGTAATCAATTTCTGGGAAGATTAACTGTTCTTTAATACCAAGCGTGTAGTTTCCACGACCGTCGAAAGATTTCTTAGAAATCCCGCGGAAGTCACGTACACGTGGTAAAGATACAGAAATAAGTTTATCAAGGAAATCGTACATGCGCTCTCCGCGAAGTGTTACTTTCGCACCGATTGGCATTCCTTCACGTAGACGGAATCCAGCAATAGACTTCTTCGCACGAGTAACGACAGGTTTTTGACCAGCGATAAACGTTAATTCTTCAACAGCAGTATCGATTGCTTTAGCGTTTTGAACGGCGTCACCAACACCCATGTTGATCACGATTTTTTCGATTTTTGGCACTTGCATTACTGATTTGTATTCAAACTTAGAAACTAATGCAGGTGTAATTTCTTTTACATACTTTTCTTTAAGGCGGTTCATGAGAAAGACCTCCCTTCCTTATTTACTATTTATCTAGAACTTGCCCAGATTTTTTCGCTACACGGACTTTCTTTCCGTCCTCAACTTTATATCCAATACGTGTCACTTCACCCGTTTTAGGATCAAGCGGCATTACGTTTGATACGTGGATCGGCGCTTCTTGTTCAGAAATTCCGCCTTGAGGGTTAGCTTGGGTTGGTTTAGAGTGTTTTTTCACAAGGTTAATACCTTCTACTAAAACACGGTCCTTTTTAGGGAAAGCAGCAAGGATGACACCTTGTTTACCTTTATCTTTACCAGAGATAACCACTACTTTATCGCCCTTTTTAACATGCATTTAATCGCACCTCCTTGAGTCGCGGATTGTATTCATTAAAGTACTTCTGGTGCTAAAGAAACAATTTTCATATAGTTATTTTCACGAAGTTCACGTGCTACTGGTCCGAAGATACGAGTTCCACGTGGGCTCTTGTCGTCACGGATGATGACACATGCATTTTCATCAAAACTGATGTAAGATCCATCGTTTCTGCGAGCTCCGCTCTTAGTACGAACGATAACTGCTTTCACAACTTCACCTTTTTTGACAACGCCTCCTGGTGTTGCTTGTTTAACCGTACAAACAATGACATCACCGATGTTAGCCGTTTTACGTCCAGAGCCACCAAGAACTTTAATCGTTAGTACTTCGCGTGCGCCAGAGTTGTCAGCTACTTTTAAACGAGTCTCCTGTTGAATCATTAATGTTACCTCCCTTCGGAAAAAGAAATCCGAACTTTATTAGATAATAACAGCTTCTTCGACAACTTCAACTAGACGAAAGCGTTTAGTCGCAGATAATGGACGAGTTTCCATGACCTTTACGATGTCTCCGATTTTTGCTTGGTTGTTTTCATCATGTGCTTTGAACTTTTTAGAGTATCTTACACGTTTGCCATAAAGTGAATGCTTTTTGTATGTTTCAACTACAACAGTGATGGTTTTATCCATTTTGTCAGAAACAACACGACCTTGATACACTTTACGTTGGTTACGTTCGCTCATGTTTGCGGGGCCTCCCCTCTAATTATTATTTATTAGCAGCGATTTCTCTTTGACGAATCACAGTTTTCATGCGTGCGATTGATTTACGCACTTCACGAATGCGAGCAGTGTTTTCAAGCTGCCCAGTCGCTAATTGGAAACGAAGATTGAAAAGTTCTTCTTTAAGAGACTTTACTTTTTGTTCAATTTCAGCAGTGGTAAGGTCACGAATTTCATTAGCTTTCATTTGATTCACCACCAATTTCTTCACGTTTTACGAACTTCGTTTTAATTGGCAATTTGTGAGATGCAAGACGAAGAGCTTCACGAGCAACTTCTTCAGACACACCAGAAATTTCAAATAAAACTTTGCCCGGTTTTACTACAGCTACCCAGCCTTCTGGAGCACCTTTACCGGAACCCATGCGGACCTCTAGAGGTTTAGCTGTGTATGGCTTAGAAGGGAAAATTTTGATCCAAACTTTACCGCCACGTTTCATGTAACGAGTCATAGCAATACGAGCAGCTTCGATTTGACGGTTAGTGATCCAAGAAGCTTCAAGAGCTTGGATACCGAACTCACCGAAATGTACTTCAGTACCGCCTTTTGCACGACCACGCATTTTTCCACGATGTTCTCTGCGATACTTCACGCGTTTTGGCAATAACATATTATTTTCCTCCTTCCGCAGTATTCTTCTTAGTTGGAAGGACTTCTCCACGATAGATCCATACTTTTACGCCAAGCTTACCATAAGTAGTATCAGCTTCAGCAGTAGCATAATCGATGTCAGCACGAAGTGTGTGCAATGGAACAGTACCTTCACTGTAATATTCAGAACGAGCAATATCTGCACCGCCAAGACGACCAGAAACCATTGTTTTGATTCCTTGTGCTCCAGCACGCATTGTGCGTTGGATTGTTTGTTTTTGTGCACGACGGAATGAAATACGATTTTCAAGTTGACGAGCGATGTTTTCAGCAACTAGCTGAGCATCAAGATCTGCTCTCTTGATTTCAAGAATGTTGATGTGTACACGTTTGCCAGTTAGGCTGTTAAGAGCTTTACGAAGTGCTTCAACTTCAGATCCGCCTTTACCAATTACCATACCTGGTTTAGCCGTGTGGATTGTGATATTTACGCGGTTTGCAGCACGTTCGATTTCTACTTTAGAAACAGACGCGTCAGACAAACGCTTGCTGATGAATTCACGGATTTTCAAGTCTTCATGTAAGAAGTCAGCGTAATCTTTTCCTGCGAACCATTTAGATTCCCAATCACGAATGACGCCAATACGAAGACCTACTGGATTTACCTTTTGACCCACGGATTATCCCTCCTTCTTTTCTGATACAACGATTGTAATGTGGCTAGTACGTTTGTTAATTGCGCTCGCACGACCCATAGCACGTGGACGGAATCTCTTAAGTGTTGGACCTTCGTCAACGAATGCTTGAGTAATCACTAGGCTGTTAGCGTCCAACTCGTAGTTGTGCTCAGCATTTGCGATAGCAGATTTTAATACTTTTTCAATAATTGGTGAAGCAGCCTTAGGTGTAAGGTTTAAGATAGAAACTGCTTCTCCTACTTGCTTACCTCGGATCAGGTCCATTACTAGACGTGCTTTACGAGGAGCAATACGGACTGTTCTTGCGACAGCTTTAGCTTGCATTTAAAAGCCTCCTCTCATTAGCGTCTTGTTTTTTTATCGTCACTAGCATGACCTTTGTAAGTACGGCTTGGTGCGAATTCGCCCAATTTGTGACCTACCATATCTTCAGAAATGAAAACAGGTACATGTTTGCGTCCGTCATAGACAGCGATTGTGTGACCGATGAATTGTGGGAAAATTGTAGAACGACGAGACCAAGTTTTTACGACTTGCTTTTTGTCAGTTTCATTCAATTTCTCGACTTTAGCCATCAAATGATCATCAACAAATGGTCCTTTTTTTAAGCTGCGAGCCATTGTGGAACCTCCCTTCGTGATTGAACTACGGTCCTAAATGAACCGTAGACAACCCCGTTACTTGTTTTTACGACGACGTACAATGAATTTATCAGACTTGTTGGTTTTCTTACGAGTCTTGAATCCAAGAGTCGGTTTACCCCATGGAGACATTGGTGATTTACGTCCGATTGGAGCGCGTCCTTCACCACCGCCGTGTGGGTGATCGTTAGGGTTCATTACAGAACCACGAACTGTTGGGCGTACGCCTTTCCAGCGAGAACGTCCAGCTTTACCGATGTTGATTAGTTCGTGTTGTTCGTTTCCAACTTGACCGATAGTCGCACGGCAAGCAGAAAGGATCATGCGTACTTCACCAGAGTTCAAACGTACAAGAACGTATTTACCTTCTTTACCTAGAACTTGAGCAGAAGTACCAGCAGAACGAACTAATTGTCCACCTTTACCTGGTTTTAATTCAATGTTATGCACAACTGTACCAACTGGGATGTTGATAAGTGGAAGAGCATTACCTGGTTTGATGTCAGCTTCTGGTCCAGAAGTAACTTCAGTACCAACTTGGATTCCTTTCGGAGCAAGAATGTAACGTTTCTCACCATCTGCATAGTTTACAAGAGCGATGTTCGCTGAACGGTTTGGATCATACTCGATTGTAGCAACGCGTCCAGGTATACCGTCTTTATCACGCTTAAAGTCGATGATACGGTATTGACGTTTGTGACCGCCACCTTGATGACGAACAGTCAATCTACCTTGGTTGTTACGTCCGCCTTTTCTGTGAAGCGGTGCAAGCAACGATTTTTCTGGTTTGTCAGTCGTGATTTCAGCAAAATCTGAAGTAGTCATGCCACGACGACCATTACTGGTTGGTTTATACTTTTTAATCGCCATTTTGAATTTCCCTCCTTCTTTTTAAGATTTACGCTTCAAAAATTTCGATTTCTTTGCTGTCAGCAGTTAATTTCACGATCGCTTTTCTGCGACGGCTAGTCATACCAGTGTAGCGTCCAACGCGTTTTGATTTACCTTTGTAGTTTTGAACGTTGACTTTCTCAACTTTCACTCCAAAGATTTCTTCAACAGCGTCTTTCACTTCTGTCTTGTTAGCTCTGACATCAACTTCGAACGTATACTTCTTCTCTGTCATTAGATCAGCAGAACGTTCAGTAATGATAGGGCGCTTTAGAACATCACGAGGATCTTTCATTATGCAAGTCCCTCCTCTACTTTTTCAACCGCTGCTTTAGTGATCAGAAGTTTGTCGTGGTTGACAACGTCAAGAACGTTGATACCGTTAGCTTCAACAACTGTTACTCCAGGGATGTTACGAGCAGATAAAGCAACTGTTTCGTTTGCATCCGCAGTGACGATCAACGCTTTCTTCTCAACAGATAACCCTTTAAGGATGCCTGCGAATTCTTTCGTTTTCACTGCATCAAGAGTAAGATCTTCAAGAACGATGATGTTGTTGTCGATTACTTTAGAAGACAATACTGACTTGATAGCCAAGCGGCGAACTTTTTTAGGTAATTTATAAGAATAGCTGCGTGGTGTTGGACCGAATACGATACCGCCTCCGCGCCATTGTGGTGAACGGATAGAACCTTGACGAGCACGACCTGTACCCTTCTGTCTCCAAGGTTTACGACCTCCGCCACGTACTTCAGAACGAGTTTTTACTTTGTGAGTTCCTTGACGTAAGGAAGCTCTTTGCATAAGAATAGCATCGAATACTACGCTTTCGTTTGGCTCAATTCCAAACACAGAAGCGTTTAATTCGATTTCACCGTTAGTAGAACCGTTTTGGTTAAATAATGCTACTTTTGGCATGACTTGTTTCCTCCTTTCCTAAGAGAGTTATTTAGTTTTAACTGCACTCTTTACAGTTACTAGAGATTTTTTAGCTCCTGGTACGTTACCTTTGATCAAAAGAAGATTGCGTTCTGCATCAACTTTAACGATCTCAAGATTTTGGACAGTGATTTGCTCTCCGCCCATACGTCCTGGAAGAAGTTTACCTTTGAATACTCGGTTTGGATCAACAGGTCCCATTGAACCAGGACGACGGTGGTAACGTGAACCGTGAGTCATTGGTCCGCGTGATTGTCCGTGGCGTTTGATAGCCCCTTGGAATCCTTTACCTTTTGATGTTCCTGTTACATCTACGATATCTCCATTTGCGAAAATATCAACTTTGACTTCCTGACCAACTTCATACGCATCTAACTCCACACCGCGTAATTCTTTTACGAAGCGCTTAGGAGCAGTTTCCGCTTTAGCAACGTGGCCTTTCTCTGGTTTGTTAGAAAGCTTCTCACGTTTGTCGTCAAAACCGATTTGGATTGCTTCATAGCCATCCGTGTCAGTAGTCTTCTTCTGAAGAACAACGTTAGCAGCAGCCTCAACAACAGTTACAGGGATAAGATCACCGTTTTCTGCGAATACTTGCGTCATACCAATTTTTCTACCTAAGATTCCTTTGGTCATTCGTCACACCTCCTATAATATGTGTTTTCTATTTGAATTAAAGTTTGATTTCGATATCTACACCGGATGGTAAATCTAAACGCATAAGTGCATCAACTGTTTGCGGAGTTGGATTCACGATGTCGATTAGACGTTTGTGAGTACGCATCTCGAATTGCTCACGAGAATCTTTGTACTTATGCACCGCACGAAGGATTGTGTAAACTGATTTTTCAGTTGGAAGCGGAATTGGACCAGATACACTAGCACCAGAACGCTTAGCCGTTTCAACAATCTTCTCAGCAGATTGATCAAGAATTCTATGATCATATGCTTTTAAACGAATACGAATTTTTTGTTTTGCCATTATTTTCCCTCCTTTTCGCCTACTTACGTTAGACAGTTCTCCGTGAGAAAAACCTGATCACCTTGCCATGGCAAAGCGGCCGGGTGTGTCAGCAACCTCTCACTTCATCGCAGTCAAAGACCAACATGCACTATTGTACCAAATTGGCCTGCGTGTTGCAATAATAAATCGGATAAATTTATGATTTGCACACTTTTCATATTATACAGGGGTTCAGCCTATAAATCAAGCTTTCCCTGAAGATGATGTGTAGCTGTCTTCCTGACGATACGAATAAATTCTTCTGGCTCTTCAATATGCGGAGAATGCGCAGATTCTTTAAAAGTAAACCACTCTTTTATTGGTGCTGTAAGTTGATCAACATATGGTTTTGATACAGCAGCTGGTGTAATCATGTCATGTTCCCCGATGATAAAGTAGCAGGGTATTAATATAGAAGAAACTCGGTATTGAATGCTTTCGTTCATCAGCTCGTCCCACAGCAATTCCTGGCTATACTTCTGTCCCATAAGGAATTTCCACTTATCTTTTAGCTGATAATGCTTACTAACGAGAAATGCATACAGCATTTGAAAAATGGGCTTCCACCTATGCGTGAGCCCTACTTTTGCGAACTCTTTATATAGTGAGAATAAAGCATGAGCAGAGGTGCGTTTCCAAGGGGGTGGTGTCAGCAATCTTAGACATCTAGTGAAGAAGTGCTTGCCTTGATATTTTTTTAGAAGAAGTTCGTACGATACAATATCCTCTTTTAATACATCAACCACCTGACTAATTCCATAATAGGCATGATACAAATCTGGGCGTTTATGTACAGCTTGTATGGCGATTAATGATCCCCATGAATAACCTGCAATGTATATTTTCGCTTGATCAGTATAGGAAAGTAGTTTTTCTGTAAGCTCAATCGTATCCTCTACGAATTGCCCAATGGTCATAGAAGACTCAGGAATGTTTTTTTGATAAGACAGTCCTGCACCACGCTGGTCCCAATGGACAACAGTGAAGTCTTGATCAAGTTCCTTATGAAAGGAATCTATGTAACTCATTTGAGCTGAGCCTGGGCCACCGTGTAAAAATAATAAAACAGGTTTTGTTTTTTCCGCTTGATCTTCTTTTATCATAATCCATTGATCAAGCCCGCCAATCAGCCACTTTTTTAACATTGTCTTCGCCATTCCAGTGATCCTCTCGGTTTCCATTTAGATTCTATAGCTTATAGTAGCGGTTATGCACTGGAAAAGCAAAAAAAGAGACCCTTTTGCAAGGAGTCTCTTTTAACTGTTATTACTTAATGATAGTAGAAACGACACCAGAACCTACAGTACGTCCACCCTCACGGATAGAGAAACGAGTTCCTTCTTCGATAGCGATAGTAGAGATAAGTTCAACTTCCATCTCAGTGTTATCGCCAGGCATTACCATTTCAGTACCTTCTGGAAGATGTACGATACCAGTTACGTCAGTTGTACGGAAGTAGAACTGCGGACGGTAGTTAGTGAAGAATGGAGTATGACGTCCACCCTCTTCTTTAGAAAGTACATAAACTTCAGCTTTGAAACGGCTATGTGGAGTGATTGTACCTGGTTTAGCAAGTACTTGACCACGTTGGATATCTTCACGAGATACACCACGAAGTAGTGCACCGATGTTGTCACCAGCTTCAGCATAGTCAAGAAGTTTACGGAACATTTCAACACCTGTAACAGTTGTTTTACCGTTTTCTTCTTGAAGACCGATGATTTCAACTTCGTCACCGACTTTAACTTGTCCACGCTCAACACGACCAGTAGCAACTGTTCCACGACCAGTGATTGAGAATACGTCCTCAACTGGCATCATGAAAGGCTTCTCAGTGTCACGCTCTGGAGTTGGGATGTACTCATCAACCGCATCCATAAGTTCGAAGATTTTTGCTTCGTAATCAGCATCACCTTCAAGAGCTTTAAGAGCAGAACCTTTGATAACTGGTACATCGTCACCAGGGAAGTCATAGTCAGAAAGAAGGTCACGAACTTCCATTTCAACAAGTTCAAGTAACTCTTCATCGTCAACCATGTCACATTTGTTAAGGAATACTACGATGTAAGGAACACCTACGTTACGAGAAAGTAGGATGTGCTCACGTGTTTGTGGCATTGGACCATCAGCAGCAGATACTACTAAGATCGCGCCGTCCATTTGAGCAGCACCAGTGATCATGTTTTTAACATAGTCAGCGTGTCCTGGGCAGTCTACGTGTGCATAGTGACGAGTTTCAGTTTCATACTCAACGTGTGCAGTTGAGATTGTGATTCCACGCTCGCGCTCTTCTGGAGCACCATCGATTTGGTCATAAGCCATAGCTGTACCTTTACCAGATTTCTTATGAAGAACTGTTGAGATAGCAGCAGTTAGAGTTGTTTTACCATGGTCAACGTGTCCAATTGTACCAATGTTAGCATGCGATTTGGAACGGTCGAATTTTTCTTTAGCCATTCTAAAAATCCTCCTTAAAGGTTCATTGTATTTGGTATGAGTGATAGAAAGTGAAGAGTTACCTCTCACTTTCTGATCTTCAATAGTAGTTATACTTTAGTTTAAAGGCAAAATCAATTATTCACCTTTATTTTTTTTGATGATTTCTTCACTGATGCTCTTAGGCACTTCTTCGTAGTGATCCATGTGCATAGTGAAAGTACCGCGTCCTTGTGTGTTAGAACGGAGTGCAGTTGCATATCCGAACATTTCAGAAAGTGGAACCATAGCGCGAACAACTTGAGCGTTACCGCGAGCTTCCATACCTTCTACACGTCCACGACGAGATGTGATATCACCCATGATGTCTCCCATGTATTCTTCTGGGATAACGACTTCCACTTTCATCATTGGCTCAAGTAGAACTGGGTTACATTTGCTGACAGCATTTTTCAATGCCATAGATGCAGCAATTTTAAACGCCATTTCGTTAGAGTCAACATCGTGGTAAGATCCATCGAATAATTTTGCTTTGATGTCGATTAATGGGAATCCAGCTAATACACCATTTTCTAGTGAATCTTCAAGACCTGCTTGAATTGCTGGAATGTATTCACGTGGAACAACCCCACCGACGATTGCATTTGTGAATTCGAAGCCTGCGCCTTCTTCGTTTGGTTCGAATTCGATCCAAACGTGTCCGAACTGACCGCGTCCACCAGACTGACGTACGAATTTACCTTCAACTTTTGCACTAGAACGGAATGTTTCACGGTACGCAACTTGAGGAGCTCCTACGTTAGCTTCAACCTTGAACTCACGCTTCATACGGTCAACAATGATATCAAGGTGAAGCTCACCCATACCAGAGATGATCGTTTGACCAGTTTCAGTGTTTGTTTGTGTACGGAATGTTGGATCCTCTTCAGCTAGTTTAGCTAAAGCGATACCCATTTTATCTTGGTCAGCCTTAGATTTTGGCTCGATAGCTACATCGATAACTGGCTCTGGGAATTCCATAGACTCAAGGATAACAAGATTTTTCTCGTCACAAAGAGTATCACCAGTAGATGTATCTTTAAGACCAACAGCTGCTGCGATATCCCCTGCATATACAGTAGAGATTTCTTCACGGCTGTTTGCGTGCATTTGAAGGATACGTCCAACACGCTCACGCTTGTTCTTAGAAGAGTTCTTCACGTAAGAACCAGAATCAAGTGTTCCAGAGTATACGCGGAAGAAAGTTAGTTTCCCAACATAAGGGTCAGTCATAACTTTAAATGCAAGAGCTGCGAATGGTGCGTCATCAGTAGACTCACGTACAACCTCTTCATTTGTATCTGGCAATGTACCTTTGATTGCAGCAACATCAGTTGGTGCAGGAAGGTAGTCAAGCACAGCATCAAGTACAAGCTGAACACCTTTGTTTTTGAAAGCAGATCCAACAAGAACTGGGTAGAATTCAACATTCAAAGTTCCTTTACGGATTGCAGCTTTCAATTCAGGAATTGTGATTTCTTCACCCTCAAGGTATTTTTCCATAAGCTCTTCATCAAGCTCAGCGACAGCTTCAATTAAGCTGCTACGAAGCTCTTCAGCTTTGTCTTTATACTCAGCAGGGATTTCTTGTGCATCAGAGCGAGTTCCAAGGTCATCTTCGTAGAAGTATGCTACGTTTTCTACAAGGTCGATGATTCCTTCGAATTGATCTTCAGCGCCGATCGGCAATTGAATTGCATGAGCGTTCGCTTGAAGACGATCTCTTAATGTGCTTACAGAGTAAAGGAAGTCCGCACCGGTTTTATCCATTTTGTTAACGAATACGATACGAGGTACTCCGTAAGTTGTTGCTTGGCGCCAAACTGTTTCAGTTTGAGGCTCTACACCTGATTGTGCATCAAGAACAGCAACCGCACCATCAAGTACACGCAAAGAACGTTCAACTTCAACAGTGAAGTCTACGTGTCCTGGTGTATCAATGATGTTTACACGGTAACCTTTCCATTGTGCTGTAGTAGCAGCAGAAGTGATTGTAATACCACGTTCTTGCTCCTGCTCCATCCAGTCCATTTGTGAAGCTCCTTCGTGAGTTTCACCAATTTTATGGATACGACCAGTGTAGTACAAGATACGCTCAGTCGTTGTCGTTTTACCGGCATCGATGTGAGCCATGATACCAATATTACGAGTTTTGTCTAAGGAGAACTCTCTTGCCATTGGGTAATTTCTCCTTCCTTATTAGGGAATAGTTTTTTTAGTTTGGTATAAATCCTACCAGCGGTAGTGAGCGAATGCTTTGTTCGCTTCTGCCATTTTGTGTGTATCTTCACGTTTCTTAACAGCAGCACCAGTGTTGTTAGCTGCGTCAAGGATTTCGTTAGCAAGACGCTCTTCCATCGTTTTTTCTCCACGAAGACGAGCGTAGTTTACTAACCAGCGAAGACCTAAAGTCGTACGACGATCTGGGCGAACTTCTACAGGAACTTGGTAGTTAGCTCCACCTACACGACGTGCTTTAACTTCAAGAACTGGCATGATGTTTTTCAAGGCTTGTTCGAAAACCTCCATCGCTTCATTACCAGTACGTTCTTTGATAATATCAAATGACTTGTAGAGAATAGTTTGTGACTTTCCTCTTTTACCGTCGATCATCATTTTGTTGATCAAACGAGATACAAGTTTAGAATTGTAAATTGGATCTGGCAAAACGTCTCTTTTTGCTACAGGACCTTTACGTGGCATCTGAATAGCCTCCCTTCTCTTTTAAAAGGATTTCTATCTGTCTTTCATCTCAATTTCATTGTCAGCTGCCTGACTCCACTGATCTGAACTCAACTTCTAAAAACCCTTATGTTTGTTTATATTATTTGCTTTGTTTAGGGCGTTTTGTTCCATATTTAGAACGTCCTTGCATACGACCGTCAACTCCGGCAGTATCAAGCGCACCACGAACGATGTGGTAACGTACACCCGGTAAGTCTTTTACACGTCCGCCACGGATAAGTACTACACTGTGCTCTTGTAGGTTATGTCCGATACCAGGAATGTAAGCTGTTACCTCAATCAGGTTAGACAAACGTACACGAGCATATTTACGTAGTGCTGAGTTTGGTTTTTTCGGTGTCATTGTACCGACACGAGTACAAACCCCGCGCTTCTGTGGAGATGTTACGTTAGTGTGCTCTTTTTTGAAACTGTTGTATCCTTTGTTAAGTGCAGGAGACTTTGAGTTTTCAACTTTACTCACGCGTCCTTTGCGTATTAGCTGATTAATTGTAGGCATGTTGTTATTCCTCCCTTCATTACTTTTTTTATAACCCACATACCCAGGTGGTTCATCAAAAGGCAAAAAACAATGCTTTTGCATTTTAAGCATGCAAAAACAAAACAAGTACGCTATAACATAATGGCAACAGCTGCTGCCCCAACTTCAATTCCGCAGGCCTTGCCGAGCTTTTTCATGGAATCTACCACTAAAATGTCTACACCCTTCTCTTGCGCTAGTTTCATTACACTAGCGGTTAAAGCAGGATCAGCATCTTTCGCTACGACGATTTCCTTCACTGAATCTCGTTTCAGAGCTTTTACTGTTTGCTTCGTACCAATAATAATGGATTGAGCCTGTGATACTTTATCATAAGACATCGAATATCCTCCAAAGTAACAGGTTTTATTTTGAGCACCTTGGTTATATTATCATCATGGCAGAAGGATGTCAATATCGTTTGACAGATTATCTTGACATCCTTCACCATATTTTGATGATTTTTATAGAAATCTTAAGAGAAAGATTACTCTACAGGAACCATATCGTCAGACGGCTGCACTTGTGAAACCGGCTTAACTTTACGGTAGTTTGGCATTCCAGTTCCAGCAGGAACAAGTTTACCTATGATGACATTCTCTTTCAAGCCAAGCAGTTCATCACGTTTTCCTTTGATCGCCGCATCTGTTAGGACACGAGTCGTTTCTTGGAAGGATGCTGCAGACAAGAATGAGTCTGTTTCAAGCGATGCTTTTGTAATACCAAGAAGAACTGGACGGCCTGTTGCAGGACGTTTGCCTTCGAATAGTACTTTTTTGTTCGCTTCTGTGAATTGGTGTACATCAAGAAGTGTGCCTGGTAATACATCTGTATCCCCTGCATCAGCGACACGCACTTTACGAAGCATTTGGCGAACCATTACTTCTACGTGCTTATCTCCGATTTCTACCCCTTGCATACGGTATACTTTTTGTACTTCATGAAGCAGATATTCTTGAACAGCTGTCATATCAGTCACTTTAAGAAGTTCTTTCGGATCGATTGAACCTTCTGTCAGTACTTGACCACGAGTGACTTTGTCACCTTCAACAACTTTCAGACGTGCATTGTAAGGAGCTGTGTAAGAGCGAGTTTCAACTTCGCCTTGAACCACAATTTCCTGTTGCTTGTCACGAACATCGTTAATTTCAGCAACGACACCATCAATTTCAGAAATGGTTGCCTGCCCTTTCGGATTACGCGCTTCAAATAACTCTTGGATACGAGGTAAACCTTGAGTGATATCGTCTCCTGCTACCCCACCGGTGTGGAACGTACGCATTGTAAGCTGTGTTCCTGGCTCACCGATCGATTGTGCAGCGATGATTCCAACTGCTTCACCGACTTCAACGTCAGTACCAGTTGCAAGGTTACGGCCGTAGCATCGTTTACATACACCATGAGGCGTGTTACATGTAAATGCAGAACGGATCCATACTTCCTCGATTCCTGCTTCAACTACTTCAAGTGCTTTATCTTCATCAATTAGTTCGTTTTCGCCAACAATGACTTCGCCCGTTTCAGGATGAACAATTGGTTTTCTTGCAAAACGTCCGATCAGACGTTCTTCAAGTTTCTCAATAATTTCATTTCCTTCTTTAATGGACTTCGCCAAGATTCCACGGTCTGTACCGCAATCTGTTTCACGGATGATAACATCCTGTGCAACGTCAACGAGACGACGCGTGAGGTAACCTGAGTCAGCTGTTTTAAGAGCTGTATCGGCAAGACCTTTACGCGCTCCGTGAGTGGAAATAAAGTATTCCAATACGGTTAAACCTTCACGGAAACTAGATTTAATCGGAAGTTCGATGATACGTCCAGCCGGGTTGGCCATCAGACCACGCATACCAGCCAGCTGAGTGAAGTTAGATGCGTTACCACGCGCTCCAGAGTCACTCATCATGTAGATAGGGTTGACTTCATCAAGGGACTTCATCAGTTTACCTTGGATGACATCTTTAGAAGAACTCCAGATCGAAATGACTCTCTCATAACGCTCTTCTTCAGTAATCAAGCCACGTCTGAATTGCTTCATGACGTTATCTACTTTTGCTTGTGCTTCTTCAAGGATTTTTTGTTTATCGTCTAGTACGACGATATCAGACACACCAACCGTAATACCGGCTTTAGTAGAGTATCTGAAACCAAGATTTTTCATGCGGTCAAGCATTTTAGATGTTTCAGTGATATGGAATCTCTTAAAGATTTCCGCAATGATTTTACCTAAAATACCTTTTTTGAACGGCGCATTGATTTCTTGTTTCTCAATCGCAGCTTTGACATCCTCACCTTTTTCAAGGAAGAAGCGGTCAGGCGTTTTTTCTTCGATATTGCTCTTAGTCGGTTCATTCATGTATGGGAATGATTCCGGTAAGATTTCGTTAAAGATTAGTTTTCCAACTGTTGTAATCAACAATTTAGAACGCTGTTCATCAGTGAATGTCACATTCTTCAACGAGTTAGCTGCAACAGCTACACGTGTATGAAGATGCACATACCCATTTTGATAAGCTAGAAGGGCTTCGTTCGTATCTTTGAAGACCATACCTTCTCCGATAGCACCTTTACGCTCAAGTGTAAGGTAGTAGTTACCTAGCACCATATCCTGAGATGGCGTAACAACAGGTTTTCCATCTTTCGGGTTCAAAATGTTTTGAGCAGCAAGCATTAAGATACGAGCTTCAGCTTGAGCTTCAGCAGATAATGGTACGTGAACCGCCATTTGGTCACCATCAAAGTCAGCGTTGTAGGCAGTACATACAAGTGGATGCAGACGAATTGCGCGTCCTTCCACAAGTGTAGGTTCAAACGCTTGAATACCAAGTCTGTGAAGAGTTGGTGCACGGTTTAGTAAGACTGGATGCTCACGAATCACTGATTCTAAAACATCCCAAACTTCCGGCTGCACGCGCTCAATCTTACGTTTCGCACTCTTAATGTTGTGAGCTAATCCTTTTTCAACAAGCTCCTTCATCACGAATGGTTTGAATAGTTCAAGAGCCATTTCTTTCGGAAGTCCACACTGATACATTTTCAAATGTGGTCCAACGACGATAACGGAACGTCCAGAATAGTCAACACGTTTACCAAGCAAGTTTTGACGGAAACGCCCTTGTTTCCCTTTCAGCATGTGAGAAAGAGATTTCAATGGTCTATTTCCTGGTCCTGTTACTGGTCGGCCTCTACGTCCATTATCAATCAAGGCATCGACAGCTTCTTGAAGCATACGCTTCTCGTTCTGAACGATGATGCTTGGCGCGCCAAGATCTAATAAACGTTTCAGACGATTGTTACGGTTGATGACACGACGATAAAGGTCGTTCAAGTCAGAAGTAGCAAAACGTCCGCCATCAAGCTGAACCATTGGACGTAATTCTGGTGGAATAACCGGAAGTACATCAAGGATCATCCAAGACGGTTTGTTTCCTGAGTTACGGAAAGCTTCCAACACTTCAAGGCGTTTGATCGCACGTGTACGACGCTGTCCTTGAGCTGTTTTTAGCTCTTCTTTGAGTGTATCTACTTCTTTCACAAGATCGATATCTTGAAGAAGTTTGTTAATTGCTTCTGCACCCATAGCTGCTTGGAAGGTGTTACCGTATTTATCTAAATAAGCACGGAATTCTTTCTCAGAAAGAAGTTGTTTCTTCTCAAGCGGTGTGTTGCCCGGATCAGTCACGACGTAAGAAGCGAAGTAAATCACTTCTTCTAACGCACGTGGTGACATATCTAGAACAAGACCCATACGGCTTGGGATACCTTTGAAATACCAAATGTGGGAAACTGGGGCAGCCAGTTCGATATGCCCCATTCTCTCACGACGGACTTTTGCCCGTGTTACTTCTACACCACAACGGTCACATACAACACCCTTATAACGAACGCGTTTATACTTTCCACAATGACATTCCCAGTCTTTTTGCGGTCCGAAGATACGTTCACAAAAGAGACCATCTTTTTCCGGTTTCAGTGTACGATAGTTAATCGTTTCAGGCTTTTTCACTTCACCAAAAGACCAAGAACGGATTTTATCAGGTGATGCGAGACCGATGTTCATATACTCAAAATTGTTCACATCTAGCAAGGGGCCTACCTCCCTTTTAATCTTCGGGTTATACCCTAGTCACTTGCTCTAATCGTTTCTGCTATTCTTTTGTGACTGCGTCACGTTCAAGATCGACAGGTGCGAGGTCTGCAGCATCTTCGTCATTAGATAACGCTAATCCGTCTGCTTTCTTCGTTTCCTCATCGTCTTCTAAATCTCTCATTTCTATCTCTTCTTCATCGCCAGATAGGATTTTCACATCCATACCTAAACTTTGAAGTTCTTTAATTAATACTTTGAATGATTCAGGGACACCTGGTTCAGGTACGTTATCCCCTTTGACGATCGCTTCGTATGTTTTCACACGACCCACAACGTCATCCGATTTTACAGTTAAGATTTCTTGAAGTGTATATGCTGCACCGTAAGCTTCAAGTGCCCATACTTCCATCTCTCCGAAACGCTGTCCACCAAACTGTGCTTTACCGCCCAGTGGCTGCTGCGTAACAAGTGAGTATGGTCCAGTTGAACGTGCGTGAAGTTTATCGTCAACCATGTGAGCCAGTTTGATCATATACATGATTCCAACAGATACACGGTTGTCGAATGGTTCACCAGTTCGACCGTCATAAAGGACTGTTTTCGCATCACGGGACATACCTGCTTCTTCAAGCGTTTCCCAAACATCTTCCTCACGAGCACCATCAAATACTGGTGACGCAATGTGGATGCCTAGGTAACGTGCAGCCATACCCATATGAAGCTCAAGTACCTGACCGATATTCATACGAGATGGTACCCCTAGAGGGTTTAACATGATATCAATCGGTGTTCCATCTGGAAGATACGGCATATCTTCTTCTGGAAGGATTTTGGAGATAACCCCTTTGTTACCATGTCGTCCGGCCATTTTGTCACCTTCAGAAATTTTACGCTTCTGAACGATGTATACACGGACTAACTGGTTAACACCTGGTGGTAATTCATCTCCATCTTCACGGTTAAAGACTTTGACATCGTGGATGATTCCGCCGCCGCCGTGTGGTACACGTAGAGACGTATCACGTACTTCACGAGCCTTTTCACCGAAGATTGCATGTAATAGACGTTCTTCAGCTGTTAGTTCTGTTACACCTTTAGGCGTTACTTTCCCAACAAGAAGATCTCCGTCTTTTACTTCTGCACCAATACGGATGATTCCACGCTCGTCAAGGTTGCGTAAAGCATCTTCCCCAACGTTTGGAATATCACGCGTAATTTCTTCTGGTCCAAGCTTTGTATCACGAGCTTCTGATTCATATTCTTCAATATGAATAGAAGTGTAGACGTCATCTTTTACAAGGCGCTCACTCATAATGATCGCATCCTCATAGTTGTAACCGTCCCAAGTCATGAAGCCGACCATGACGTTACGTCCTAGAGCCAATTCACCTTTTTCCATAGAAGGACCGTCTGCAAGGATTTCTCCTTTGACGACTTCATCTCCAACACTTACAATTGGGCGCTGGTTGTAGCAAGTCCCTTGGTTAGAGCGGACAAATTTCAGCAAGCTGTATTTGTCTAGGTTTCCTTTGACTTGTTGTCCGTCAACGTCTTCATAACGGCGAACCCAAATATTTTTCGCTTCAACACGTTCTACAACACCTGGGTAACGGCAGATCACAGCAGCACCAGAGTCTTTACCTGATACATACTCCATACCTGTACCAACAATCGGTGATTCCGGCTGCATCAAAGGCACAGCCTGACGTTGCATGTTTGCTCCCATTAGAGCACGGTTAGAGTCATCGTTTTCTAAGAATGGGATACATGCTGTCGCTGCAGAAACAACCTGCTTCGGCGAAACGTCCATGTAGTCAACGCGGTTTCGAGGAACAACGGTGTTTTCCCCTCTGAAACGAGCAATGATATTATCATCAATAAACGAACCATCTTCACCTAATATAGCGTTCGCTTGTGCTACTACGTAATTATCCTCTTCATCAGCCGTTAAGTAATCGATTCTCGGCGTCACTTTACCTGTTTCAGGATCAACCCGACGGTAAGGTGTTTCGATAAATCCGAAGCGATTCACTTTCGCAAATGAAGATAGAGAGTTGATCAAACCAATGTTTGGACCCTCTGGTGTTTCAATCGGACACATACGACCATAGTGAGAATAGTGAACGTCACGAACTTCCATTCCTGCACGCTCACGTGTCAAACCACCCGGTCCAAGCGCTGATAGACGACGTTTGTGTGTCAATTCAGCAAGCGGGTTTGTTTGATCCATGAACTGAGAAAGCTGAGAACTACCAAAGAACTCTTTGATAGAAGCGATCACAGGACGGATGTTGATCAGCTGCTGAGGTGTGATCGTGTTCGTGTCTTGAATCGACATTCTTTCACGAACAACACGCTCCATTCTGCTTAAACCAATACGGAATTGATTTTGCAGAAGTTCACCTACAGAACGCAGACGACGGTTACCAAGGTGATCGATATCATCTGTGTCGCCTACTCCATGAAGTAGGTTAAAGAAGTAACTGATTGAAGCAATGATGTCAGAAGGCGTGATGTTCTTCACAGCTTCCTCTACATATGCATTACCAATCACGTTGATCACTTGCTCGCCTTCTTGATCAGTTGGTGCATAAATCTTGATAGATTGAAGTTCTACTTCATCCTCTACTACGCCACCGTTTGGATAAAGCTTTCTAAATCCGATGCCGTTTTCTAAGTATGGAAGAACTTTATCAAGCACTCTTCTATCTAAAATTTGACCTTTTTCTGCTAGGATTTCACCTGTTTCAGGATCAACTAGCGTTTCAGCCAATTTTTGATTGAATAGTCTATTTTTAATATGAAGCTTCTTATTAATCTTGTAGCGTCCAACATTTGCTAAGTCATATCTCTTCGGATCAAAGAAGCGAGAGTCTAGCAAGCTTTTCGCATTTTCAACAGTTGGCGGCTCTCCGGGACGAAGACGCTCGTAGATTTCGAGAAGTGCTTTATCAGCATTCTCTGTATTGTCTTTTTCCAACGTGTTGCGTAAGTATTCATTCTCGCCAATGAGGTCAAGTATCTCTTGATCAGAGCTGAAGCCGAGAGCACGCAAAAGAACCGTAACCGGCAACTTACGTGTGCGATCGATGCGTACATAGACTACATCCTTCGCATCAGTTTCGTATTCTAACCATGCGCCACGGTTTGGAATGACAGTCGCAGTAAAACCTTTTTTACCGTTTTTGTCTACTTTACCACTGAAATATACACTTGGAGAACGTACTAACTGAGAAACGATTACACGTTCCGCACCATTAATGATAAAAGTACCTGTGTCTGTCATGATTGGGAAATCACCCATAAACACATCTTGGTCTTTTACTTCTCCAGTTTCTTTGTTAATTAAACGAACTTTTACTCTTAGTGGAGCAGAGTAAGTTACATCACGTTCTTTTGATTCTGCTACAGGATACTTAGGATCCCCTAGGCTGTAATCAATGAATTCAAGAGAAAGGTTACCAGTAAAATCCTCAATTGGGGATATATCTTGAAACATCTCTCTAAGACCCTCATCAAGAAACCACTGATAAGAAGAGGTTTGAATTTCAATGAGATTTGGTAATTCTAACACTTCGCTTATGCGTGCGTAGCTTCTGCGCTGGCGGTGTCGTCCATACTGAACTAGTTGACCTGTCAACTGATTCACCCCTCAAATCATGCGTATTATATGTGTAAAAAGTATTTCTGTCTTTCAAATGTCAGTAAAGAAATACTTTTACAAGACAAAAGAAAAAAGGGTTTCTAAAATAAGAAAACCACATCCAAAAACAAATACCGATTTTATTAGTTTTCCCAAGTATGCATAATTTATACAAAATAGTTGTTTTTTAAGCCTATCAAGCAAAATATACACATTGGCATTTTATAATGTTAACACAGCTAGGAAACTGCGTCAAACTTTTTTAGCTTTGATAATATAGTAGCCCTTTTTTTTCATAACGACCGTCACTTCTCCAAAAAGCTGCTCTAATTTCTCAATCGCAGATGGTCCACCTTGTTTTTTCTGAATAACCACCCACAACTCACCTTCCGGCAATAAATGATCAGCACTTTTTTCAAAGATCGCATGTACTACTTTCTTCCCTGCCCGTATTGGGGGATTGGTCAGTATAGAGGCAAAAGCAGCTGATGAATGAACATTCGAGAACAAATCACTTTGATAGATGCGGACATTATCAATGCGATTATGCTTAGCGTTTTCCTTTGAAAGTTCGACTGCTCTTTCGTTCACATCAATCATATGAATGGTGCGGCCTGTCATTTCGTTTGCTAACGATAAGCCGATCGGTCCATAACCGCAACCGACATCTAAGACGTCGCCATCCAAGTCAGGTTCTTCAAAAGCTTCAATTAAAAGCCTCGAACCATAGTCGACTTCTTTCTTAGAAAACACTCCACTGTCACTTGTAAAAGTAAAGCTACGGTTTCTCAAGGTGAAGTCCCATGTCTGTTTATTGCTTTTCACTGATGGCTTTTCCGTATAATAGTGGTCACTCATGGTGAATGGACCTCCTCTGGATTCAATCGTTTCAGGAGATAAGAAAAGAAAAAGCCCGCCAGTAAAAGCGAGCTTTCCCAAAAGATTAGGCGAAGATTACTTAACTTCTACAGAAGCGCCAACTTCTTCAAGCTTAGCTTTAAGTTCTTCAGCTTCTTCTTTAGCAATACCTTCTTTAAGAGGTTTTGGAGTGTTGTCAACAAGTTCTTTAGCTTCTTTCAAGCCAAGACCAGTGATTTCACGAACCACTTTGATAACTTTGATTTTTTGGTCTCCAGCACCAGCAAGTACTAGATCAAAATCAGTTTTTTCTTCAGCAGCAGCACCGCCACCAGCAGCTACAGCTACAGGAGCAGCAGCAGTTACGCCAAATTCTTCTTCGATTGCTTTTACTAAGTCGTTTAACTCAAGTACAGTTGCTTCTTTAACTGAAGCAATGATTTCTTCGATATTTAAAGCCATTTGTAATTCCTCCATTTTAAGTTTTTTTACGTCAAGTACGCATTAAGCGCCTTGTTCTTCTTTTTGATCTGCAACTGCTTTAGTAGCAAGAGCAAGGTTACGAACTGGAGCTTGAAGAACGCTAAGCAACATAGAAAGTAAGCCTTCGCGAGACGGAAGTTCCGCAAGAGCCTTCACTTCTTCTACAGTCGCTACGTTTCCTTCGATAACACCAGCTTTGATTTCTAAAGCTTCATGGCTTTTCGCAAATTCGTTGATGATTTTCGCAGGTGCGATAACATCTTCGTTACTGAATGCGATAGCGTTTGGACCTGTTAAGAAATCGTTTAAACCCGTTAGTTCAACTTGTTCAACTGCACGGCGAGTCAAAGTATTTTTGTAAACTTTGAATTCTACGCCAGCATCACGAAGCTGTTTACGAAGTTCAGTCACTTCAGAAACTGAAAGACCGCGGTAATCTACGATTACAGTAGACATACTGTCTTTAAACTTAGAAGTAATTTCATCAACGACAACTTTTTTAGTATCGATTGCATTGCTCATGGTTACACCTCCTGTACATTCTTTGTGTAACACTTATACCGATCAGGCCATCACGTTCCTAACGAACGGTTCTCCATATAAAAAGCCTCCATTAAGACATGGAGGCTGTATATACAAGCATACGTTAACGTAAGACTGTGACATATACACCTCGGCGGGTTAATTAAGCCATAAGGCCCCTGCTGTCTACGGTATAAATGATTATTCTATTTTACAACATTTTGATATTATCAAAACGGTTGTGACAAGTCAAGAATTATTTTGCAGAGAAAGAAGATGGGTCCACTTTCACGCCAGGGCCCATAGTAGATGTAACAGAAACGTTTTTCACGTATACACCTTTAGCCGCTGCAGGTTTTGCTTTAAGGATTGTGTCATAGATTGTTGCAAAGTTCTCAACAAGCTTTTCGTCCTCGAAAGAAACCTTTCCGATTGGCGCGTGGATGTTACCAGCTTTATCAACGCGGTATTCTACTTTACCAGCTTTGATTTCATTGATTGCTTTTTCAACTTCGAAAGTTACAGTTCCTGTTTTAGGGTTTGGCATAAGACCTTTTGGTCCAAGTACACGACCGATCTTACCAACTTCACCCATCATGTCAGGTGTCGCAACGATTACATCGAATTCGAACCAGCCTTGTTGGATTTTAGTGATGTAATCAGAATCTCCAACGTAGTCTGCTCCAGCAGCTTCTGCTTCTTTTGCTTTTTCGCCTTTAGCGAACACAAGAACGCGTTGAGTTTTACCAGTTCCGTTAGGAAGTACAACTGCACCGCGGATTTGTTGATCGTTTTTACGAGGGTCTACGCCCAAACGAAAAGCAACTTCTACAGTCGCATCAAATTTCGCTGTATTTGCTTTTTTTGTAAGAGAAACAGCTTCAGCTACATCATACGCTTTAGTACGTTCGATTAGCTTAGCAGCTTCTACATACTTTTTACCTTTTTTAGCCATTATAAAAATCCTCCTTATGTGGTTTTAGCGGAATAACCTCCCACGAATAAGGGTTGCGAACTTGTCAAAACCAAACTCGCAACCCAACAAGACAAAAAATTAATCTTCGATGACAATACCCATACTGCGTGCAGTACCTTCAACCATGCGCATAGCTGATTCAACGCTAGCAGCGTTTAAGTCAGGCATTTTTGTTTCCGCGATTTCGCGTACTTTATCACGCTTAACAGTTGCCACTTTATTACGGTTAGGTTCACCAGAACCAGACTCAATACCAGCTGCTTTTTTAAGTAAAACTGCAGCAGGTGGAGTTTTAGTAATAAATGTAAATGAACGGTCTTCAAAAACCGAAATTTCAACAGGAATGATAAGACCAGCTTGGTCAGCTGTACGAGCGTTAAACTCCTTACAGAATCCCATGATATTAACACCGGCTTGACCTAGTGCAGGTCCAACTGGTGGAGCTGGGTTAGCTTTTCCAGCAGGAATTTGCAATTTAACAACTTTAACTACTTTTTTAGCCACGAGACACACCTCCTTAAAGTCCGTGATGTGGTAATAGGGGAATCCCCCTCCCACTCAACAACTTCATTCTTTATATGAATGACGAAATAACTAGCTAGCGATCTTGAGCGAACTCAAGACGTACCTTTGCTATATTACCACTTCTATACACTCATTTCAAGCTCTTTTAAATTACAATTTATCGATCTGTGTGAACTCAAGTTCCACAGGAGTTTCTCTACCAAACATATTAACGAATACTTTGACTTTGCTTTTATCATAATCAATCTCTTCGATAGAGCCTGTGAAGTTAGCAAATGGTCCATCGATGACCTTGACTGTTTCTTTTAGTTCAAAGTCGATTTCTGTCTTGCGCTCTTCAAGTCCCATTCTCTTCAGAATGGTTTCTGCTTCGCCAGGTAGTAACGCTGTCGGCTTAGAGCCTGATCCAGCTGATCCAACGAATCCTGTCACACCTGGTGTATTACGAACGACATACCAAGAATCGTCAGTCATGACGATTTCTACCAACACATATCCAGGGAATACTTTCTTTTTCACTACTTTTTTCTTACCGTTTTTAATGTCCGTTTCTTCTTCTTCTGGTACAACAACGCGGAAAATTTTATCCTGCATGCCCATTGATTCAACACGCTTTTCCAAGTTCGCTTTCACTTTGTTCTCATAGCCAGAGTACGTATGCACAACATACCAATTCTTTTCCATTTTCGTTCAGGACTATTTAGTCCTTCCCTCCCCACATTTCGTAATGTCTATTTGACGAATCTCGAGTACCGGTAAATATTTTCAAGCAATTGAAAAAACCCGTAAAACGGGTTTTTTGGCAAGTCATATTATGATCTATTATAGCACGTTCAGCAGACCATTATTCAAGTATTAATGAATTAATTCGATTAATTGTGAGATTCCTATATCAAGAAAAGAGAAAAAGATGGCAAAAAATACGACTGTTAAAATAACAGTGATCGTGTAGCGGACCATTTCGTTTTTCTTTGGCCAGCTGACCTTTTTCATTTCTTTCCCGACACTTTTTAAGAAACTGATAATACGCATGTAAAAGACCTCCACAGATTAAAGAACGCAAATCCTACTTCGTTTCTAAATGTGTTTTATGTGAATTACAAGTCTTGCAATATTTCTTAACTTCTAATCTTTCAGCTGCTGAAGCAACACTTTTCATTGTCGTATAATTGCGGCTTCCGCAGTCTTTACAGGCTAGAGTAATCTTTTTCCTCATATTTACACCTATTTTCTCGACATCATTTCCTTAGTACCTTATCACAGTGTCGAAAAAGCTGTCAATATAGGTTTGATTAGAGACTGATCTCGCGCAGCTCTAAATATTTCTCTAATTTTCTCTTTACTCTTTGGAGTGCGTTATCAATTGATTTCACATGACGGTTTAAATCTTCAGAAATCTCCTGATAGGACCTACCATCAAGATAAAGCACAAGTACCTTTCTTTCCAGCTCGCTTAGTAATTCACCCATTTTCATTTCAATATCATCAAATTCTTCTTTGCTAATGATTAAATCTTCTGGGTTAAGCGCTTTAGCACCGGAAATGACGTCCAATAATGTTCTGTCCGATTCTTCATCGTATATCGGCTTGTCTAATGATACATAGGAATTTAACGGGATATGTTTTTGGCGAGTAGCTGTTTTAATTGCGGTGATAATTTGGCGGGTAATACATAATTCTGCAAAAGCCTTAAATGAAGTAAGCTTGTCCTCTCTGAAATCGCGGATAGACTTATAAAGTCCGATCATCCCCTCTTGGACAATGTCCTCTCGATCCGCTCCAATCAAGAAATAAGATCTTGCTTTCGCACGTACAAAATTGCGGTATTTCGTTATTAAATAATCTAGCGCATCACTATCTCCGACATGAACCCTTTCAATGACTTGTTCATCTTCCAACTGGCAAAATTGCTCTCTGATGGACTTACCCTTGCTGTTGTTTAGATTCACTTCGATCCCCCCGACCGCACCTAGATAGAAATATTATACAATAATGGTTGAAATATCGTCAAGCTATTCCAAGTTTCCCCGCCGCCATTTTTCAAACGTTTTCAATACATCTTCTGACAATTCAATTTTGGATGCTGGTTTATCAGAAGTAATCTTTTTGACACGTGTTTCAATCTTTCGTTCAATCACTTCTATCTCTCTTAAGAGCTCTCGTGCTGACTTACGAAGTGCACCCTGCCCAAAAATCGCCCATTGTTCTGTATAATCAGAGGTCGCCACATGAATTTGCGTCCGAATGTTATTTAAGTCTTGTGCCAGTTTTTCAATCCGCTCATCAGCCGTTTCATTTTCTCTTGTAAAGATGACCTCTACTCGGTGGTTTGTCCGCTTCTTTTCGATTCCTTTGACCATATGGGCATCGAATACGACAATGACTCGATACCCTGTATATGCTTGATATTCTGCTAAATGTTGAATCAGCACGTCTCTGGCTTCTTCAAAGCTGTTTTCTTTTAAGTGCTGCAAACGAGGCCATGCACCTATCATGTTGTATCCATCGACTAAGAGGATGTCCATCTCTATTCTCCTAACGGATAACGTTTTCGATACACTTCATACATCAATAGACTAGCGGCAACTGATGCATTTAATGAAGTGACCTTCCCGGCCATTGGCAATTTAATCAAGAAATCACATTTTTCCTTAATCAACCGGCCAATTCCTTTTCCTTCACTGCCAATGACAAGAGCGAGAGGCATCGTTCCATCAAATTGTCTGTAGTCCTGCTTCGCAGATGCATCTGTTCCTGCGACCCAGATTCCTCTTTCTTTCATTTCATCAAGAGCTCTGGAAAGATTGGTTACTTTTGCGACCGGGATATGTTCAATGGCTCCAGTAGATGCTTTCGCAACAGTTGTCGTCAAGCCTACCGCTCGTCGTTTTGGAATGACGATTCCATGTGCACCAACAGCATCGGCCGTACGCATGATCGACCCTAAATTGTGCGGATCTTCAATTTCATCTAAGATGATGAAAAATGGTTGTTCATTCCGCTTTTCAGCAATTTGATACAGATCGTCCAATTCTGCATATTCATATGCTGCTACTTGTGCAACGATTCCCTGGTGCTGACCTGTTACCATCTGATCAAGCTTTTTCCTCGGAACATACTGAATGGTGATATTTTGCTTTTTCGCGAGTTCAATGACCTGCTGGGCTTGTCCTTTTACAGTGTTTTCTGCCATCCAGAGCTTGTATAACTCCCGATCTGACTTCAGTGTTTCAATCACTGCATTTTTCCCAATCACATAATCATGTTGCTGACTCATTTGTCTTCCTCCCTGACGTTCCGATTTCAATCGCCTGACTAATTAACTCTTCTAAGCGTTCGTCCTGCTTCTCAATAAATAAATAACCCATGAGCGCTTCAAGCGCTGTACTATAACGATACGTTTGAACGTCTGTGTTTTTAGGCACTGTGCCTGATTTTGCATTTCTTCCTCTTTTCAGCACCGCTTCTTCCGCTTCTGTGAAAAAGCCCTTCTGCTGAAGCTCAAATAAAATAGCGGCCTGAGATTTAGCTGAGACGATCTTACTTGCACGTTTATGAAGCTCATTTGGTTTGGTCGCCCCCGTTTGGAGGAGGTGATGCCTCACGTATACTTCAAAAATGGCATCACCCATATAAGCAAGTGCAAGTCCGTTCAACTGTTTTCCGTCTTTCAACTTTTCAAAATTCAACATGACCTATTCTCCTCTTTTCCAGCGCGTACCTTGAGGAGTGTCCTCCAATACAATATTCATGCTCTTTAACTGGTCACGAATTTGATCAGACAATGCGAAGTCACGATTCCTTCTAGCTTCATTCCGCTTCTCAATTAATGCTTCTACCTCTTCGTCAAGCGTGTGCTTTTCTTCTAGGGAGAAGCCGAGGACGGATGTGATTTCTTGGAACAAGCCAATAAATGCCTTGATCACTTCCTCAGAAGTATGATCATTTTCCATATAGTAATTCGCTTGTTTCGCTAGTTCAAATAAAACAGAGATGGCATTTGCCGTATTGAAGTCATCATTCATTTCAGAAATAAATGTCGCTCGCTGCTCTTCAATCTTTGTCAACCATTCAGTGTTATCCTCTGTTAAATTGGTACTGCTCTCAAGGCGATGATGTAGATTTGAATAAGATGTTTTGAGTCTGTTAAATGCACTCTTTGTACTTTCCAATAAGTCAATGGAGTAATTGATTGGATGACGATAGTGAACTGACAGCATAAAGAAACGAAGCACATCTGGATCTTGTTCTTTAATAATGTCATGTACAAGCACAAAGTTCCCAAGTGATTTTGACATTTTTTCATTCTCAATATTAATATACCCGTTATGCATCCAATACTTCGCAAAAGGTTTTCCTGTCAAAGCCTCAGATTGAGCGATCTCATTCTCGTGATGAGGGAACGTTAAATCCTGTCCGCCAGCATGAATGTCAATCGTATCGCCTAAATACTTTTTGACCATCGCAGAGCACTCGATATGCCAGCCTGGACGCCCTTCACCCCACGGACTGTCCCAAGAAATCTCCTGATCCTTTGCGGCCTTCCATAATGCAAAATCGAGTGCATCCCTTTTCTTTTCACCTACACGAATACGGGCACCTGTCTTTAATTCATCAATCGATTGGTGAGACAGCTTTCCGTAGCCTTCAAATGAGCGTGTGCTGTAATACACGTCACCATCTGCCTCATAGGCGTAGCCTTTTTCAATCAATGTGGCGATAAACGCAATGATATCATCCATATTTTCTGTCACTCGCGGGTGAAGGTCTGCTTTTTTGCAGCCTAATGCACTGACGTCCTCAAAGTATGCTTGGATAAATCGATCGGCAATCGTTGGGACATCCTCGCCTAATTCATTTGCTGCTTTGATGAGTTTATCATCCACATCAGTAAAGTTGGATACGAAATTCACATCATAGCCGCTATATTCTAAATACTTACGTACCGTGTCATATACAATGGCAGGTCTTGCATTCCCGATGTGAATGTAGTTATACACGGTTGGTCCGCATACATACATTTTGACCTTTCCTGGTTCAAGCGGGACAAACTCTTCCTTCTTACGTGTCAATGTATTATAAATATTGATTGTCATGATTGTTCTTCCTTTCTGCTCAATGAAGCCAGTTCACGTTTTAGCTTTTCCATTTCTCGCTCCAATTCTTTGAAACGATCGGAAACTGGATCTGGCAAATCTTGATGATTGAGATCACGATTGATTTTCTTTCCATTTTGAACGACCACTCGCCCAGGTATACCTACAACAGTGGAATGGTCTGGTACGTCTTTTAACACAACAGACCCCGCACCAATCTTGGACCCTTTTCCTACGGTAATGGAACCGAGCACCTTAGCACCAGTCGCAATCAGGGCATCGTCCAAAATAGTTGGATGCCGCTTTCCCTTTTCTTTCCCTGTTCCCCCTAATGTCACGCCTTGGAAAACAGTGACGTTATCTCCAATTTCACATGTTTCCCCAATCACGACGCCCATGCCGTGATCAATAAAGAACCGCCGGCCGATGGTTGCTGCTGGGTGAATCTCAACCCCTGTGAAAAACCGGCTGACCTGAGAAATGATCCGCGCAAGAAAATACAGCTTACGCTTATAAAATGCATGCGCAATACGATGAGCCCAAATCGCATGAAGCCCTGAATAGGTTAGCACTACTTCAAGATAGCTTCTAGCAGCAGGATCTTGATCAAACACAGTATCAATATCTTCTTTCAGCATTTTGAAAAACACATGCTCCCCCCGTTCTTCCCCATCAATCTCTCTTAGGACTTGCTCTCTTTTTTGGACAAATAAAAAACGCCTCTGCCATATGACAGAGACGTTTTGAAAACGCGGTTCCACTCTGTTTAGAAAGCCCTCATTTCGCAGCCTTCTCAACTTCATCCCATAACGGAGGGTACCGCCCTTGCATACTAACATACGTGTTCCTCAAGGGTCTTGAGGGTGCATTTCCAACGTCTGCCCATAAGTCTCTTTCAGCCGGTGAAGACTCTTTCTGTGATGGACGATAACATTGTACTTCTCCCTCGCAACGATTTTCCTTATATTTGTTTAATGCGGTTTAATACCGTCTCTTTACCTAGTAGTTCAATACTTTGCGGAAGCTCTGGGCCATGCGTTTGTCCAGTGACAGCCACACGAATTGGCATGAATAGTTTCTTACCTTTATGCCCTGTTTCTTTTTGTACCGCTTTAATGGCAGCTTTGATTTCATCAGGTGTGAAAGACTCTAGACGTTCAAGCTGACCTGCAAACGAAGCCATCACTTCTGGTACTTGCTCTTCTGCAAGAACTTCCTTTGCCTCTTGATTATACTCAATTTGTTCCTTAAAGAACAACTCTGTTAACTCAACAATTTCTGCTCCGTAGCTCAATTGCTCGTGGTATAGAGAAATGAGTTTGCGCACCCACGTGTTTTCTTCTTCTGTCAGCTGCTCGCTTACCTTGCCTGCCTTTTGAAGATGTGGAAGTGTAAGTGCCACAACTTGATCAAGATCAAGTGCTTTCACGTATTGGTTATTCACCCATTTTAGTTTATGCATATCAAATAGAGCTGGTGACTTAGAAAGTCGATTGACATCAAAAATATCGATGAACTGCTCTTTTGTAAATAGTTCCTCTTCACCAACTGGAGACCATCCAAGCAGTGCAATGAAGTTAAACAAAGCTTCTGGTAAATAGCCCAAGTTCTTATACTGTTCGATGAACTGGATAATTGATTCATCACGCTTGCTTAATTTCTTGCGGTTCTCGTTTACAATCAGCGTCATATGTCCGAACAGCGGAACATCCCAGCCAAATGCATTGAAGACCATAATTTGTTTAGGTGTATTCGAGATGTGATCCTCACCACGAAGAATGTGAGTCATTTTCATCAAATGATCATCCACTGCTACAGCGAAGTTATACGTTGGCGTACCATCTTTCTTCACAATGACAAAGTCACCGATGCCGTCTGTTTCAAATGAAATATCACCTTTGACCATATCATCAAATTTGATGATTTCTCCTTTTGGCACACGGAAGCGAATGCTTGGCTCTCTTCCTTCAGCAATCAGCTTGTCCTCTTCTTCTTTTGATAAATGACTGCATTTACCAGAATATCGAGGCATTTCACTGCGGGCAATTTGTGCTTCACGCTCTTCTTCTAGTTCTTCAGCCGTACAATAGCACTTATATGCCAAGTCTTTCGCTAGTAGCTCGTCATAATATTTTTTGTAAATATCATTACGCTCTGATTGTCTGTAAGGACCGTAGCCGCCATCTTTATCAATGCTCTCGTCCCAATCAATTCCGAGCCACTGCAAATGACGAAGCTGACTTTCTTCTCCGCCTTCTACATTACGCTTTTGATCCGTATCCTCGATTCGAATAATAAATTTGCCGCCTTGACTGCGTGCGAACAAATAGTTGAAAAGAGCCGTTCTAGCATTCCCAATATGTAAATGACCAGTTGGACTCGGTGCATAACGAACACGCACTTCATTTCCCATGAGTTTAACTTCCTTTCATCTGCATCATGTTGTCTGACACCAATTTTTTATAAACGTATTTTATCATCAAAACCCATTCTCATCAAAACGGATTTTACTTTTTCTGAAGAAGTACGGTTGCTTGAGAGGCAATTCCTTCGCCTCTTCCTGTAAATCCAAGTTTCTCTGTCGTTGTTGCTTTGACATTCACCTGTGTGACATCTGCCTCAAGGGCTTCTGCGATTTTCTCACACATTGGCTGAATGTATGGTGCCATCTTTGGCTTTTGCGCCATGATCGTGCAATCGATATTCACCAGTGTATAGCCTTTTTCTTTTACAAGCGCCCACACGTGCTGAAGTAATTTAAAAGAGTCTGCATCTTTAAACTCCGGATCCGTGTCTGGGAAATGTCTGCCGATATCTCCTTCAGCAATCGCACCTAGGCAGGCATCTGCCACAGTGTGAAGCAGTACGTCCGCATCTGAATGCCCAAGTAGACCCTTTTCATAAGGGATGGTCACACCGCCAATAATAAGAGGTCTTCCCTCTGTTAATTGATGCACATCAAAACCTTGTCCTATTCTAAACATGTTCTAGTACCCTCTTTCCGCATCCATAATTGCCTTGGCAACCAATAAATCATCCGGTGTTGTCAGTTTAATATTGGTATAGTCTCCTTGGACAACATACACACTCTCACCGTGTAATTGTTCCACAAGACTGGCGTCATCTGTTCCAAGAAAGCCTGTCCGCTCCGCATGTTCATGCGCTTCTTTTAAAATAGAATGACGAAAAGCTTGTGGGGTCTGGACTGCCCACAAGCTCTGACGTTCAATGGTTTGTTCCACTTTGCCTTCTTGAACGCGTTTGATTGTGTCTTTCACTGGTACCGCTACGACTGCGGAGCCTTTTTCAATCGCTGCTTTAACGAGCAAGTCAATCTGTGTATGCTTAATAAAAGGCCTTGCGCCATCATGCACAAGCACGATGTCCGCATCTTGCACAGCCTTCAATCCTTCGTATACACTTTGCTGCCGTTCTTCACCGCCAGTGACAAGTGAAACAGGCGTTTGAAAAGCGTGTACCTTCAGTAGCCTTTCAAAGTCACGACGCTCTTCCTCATTGATCGCTAAGATCATGCGTCTGCATTGTGAATGAGCGTCAAACACCTTCAGTGTGTGGATGATGACCGGCATTCTTTTCAATTCAATAAAAAGTTTATTGCGGCCGGCCTTCATTCGCTTCCCCTGCCCCGCAGCCGGAATAACTACTTCATAATACATGTTCGTTCTCCCTTTAGAGCGCCTTCTCCAGAAGTTTTGGCTTCGCAAAAATCATTCTTCCAGCAGCAGTTTGCAGCACACTCGTGACGAGCACATCAATGTCTTTTCCAATATAATTGCGTCCTTCTTCGACCACAATCATCGTACCGTCATCTAAGTAAGCAACACCTTGGTTATGCTCTTTCCCATCTTTGATGACCTGTACCTTCATTTCTTCCCCAGGCAGTACAACCGGTTTGACTGCATTGGCTAGATCATTGATGTTTAACACTGCTACTTTTTGAAGTTCGCATACTTTATTTAAATTAAAATCATTTGTCACAACAACACCTGAAGTTAACTTAGCGAGTTTCACAAGCTTGCTGTCAACCTCTTGAATATCTTCAAAGTCACCTTCGTAAATTTCAACTTTAATATCCAGTTCTTTTTGGATACGATTTAAAATATCAAGACCTCTTCGGCCTCTATTTCTCTTTAATACATCAGAAGAGTCTGCAATATGCTGTAATTCCTCGAGTACAAATTGAGGAATGACCATCACACCTTCTAGGAATCCAGTTTGACAAATATCTGCGATTCTTCCATCAATGATAACACTTGTGTCTAAAATTTTCAGCTTTTTATCTTCTATTTCAGGTTCATCATCAGCTGCTCCTTTTTTCTTTGTGACCTTTGCAGATCGAGAGAACAGCCCCATCATTTCATCCTTCTTCTTAAACCCTACCTGAAATCCAAGGTATCCTAAAAAGAAAGCCAGGAAAATCGGAATAATGGTACCAAAAATATGATATGGGATATTGTTTAGCGGGATCACGTTTACAATAAGATATGCTAGAATAAGTCCAAATACTAAACCGAAACTTCCAGATATAAGATCAGGAAGAGGCGCCTTCAATAGAGAATCCTCGATCCATTTCACCCAATTAACCACATAGCCTGTGCACCATTTACCAATGATAAAGAACACAGCGGCTCCTATTAGTGCCGAAGAGTAAGCATTTGTTATGAAAGGTATGTCCTTCACATTTAACAGCAGAAATAACTCTGGAATGATAAAAATCCCTACAACTGCACCGAAAATGATAAAAAACGCCTGAACGATTCTTTTTAACATACCTTCACCTCCTTTATTTTTCATCTGTCAATCCACCTTCATCTGACATTGATATATGCTTAAGTTTCCTATCATCATGAACAGAAAACAAAACCATCATTAATATACCCATATTCATCCATTTTTAACCGTATTTAAGAAAAATTTCTCTTTTTATAGCTGACGGTCGATATAATGTTTTTCTTGCAGTCTTTTTAATCCTTTTTTTATCTTTTTCGCTCTTACTTCTCCAATTCCTTCTACTTCATCCAAATCTTGTACATCTGCTTCCATAATTCGATCTAGCACACCAAATGCTTCGACCACGTTTTCAACGATTGGCATAGGCAGTCTAGGGATTTTATGAAGTAATCTGTATCCTCTAGTGTACACATATTCGTCAATATTTGTAGATGCTGGATAGCCAAGTAACTTGTACAAAATGGAGTCATCTAAAAGCTCAAAACTCGACATATCTTGGAGCTGTTTCAGTAGCACATATGGATCTTTGATCTTTTCTTTCACGTAATCTTTAATAAATAACGCCGCTTCCTGCTCCATATCTGTAATCAGCTCATTGACTTGCAGACGGATCAAGTGTCCTTCTGTCCCAAGCTCTTTGATATACATATTGATTTCATTTTTGATTCTAAGTACCATTTCATAACGATGTAGCACGGATAATACATCACCAAAGGTCACAAGCTCTTCAAATTCTAAGGCGCTTAACGCAGAAATGGCGTGATCTAAAATGGTTTTATATTTCTCAAGTGTTTGTATCGCTTGGTTGGCCTTCGTCAAAATAAAACCAATATCTTTCAACGTATATCGTCGATTCCCTTGGTATAAGGTAATGACGTTCCGACGTTCAGAAATGGCAATGATTAAGCAACCTGTCTGCTTTGCTACACGTTCAGCCGTTCGGTGTCTCATGCCTGTTTCTGATGAATGAATGGTTGCATCCGGCATGAGCTGTGTATTCGCATACAAGATTTTTTGACCAGAGTCACTTAAAATAATCGCCCCATCCATTTTCGCCAATTCATATAAATGTGCTGGGGAGAAAGCAGAATTAATATGAAATCCTCCATCTACCACACTTTTCACTTTATCGTTATAACCAACAACAATGAGCCCTCCAGTATTGGCTCTTAGGACGTTTTCAATCCCTGCCCGCAGGGGTGTCCCTGGTGCCACAAACTGGACAATATCTAAGAGATCGACTTCTCTCGCTCCTTTTTTCTCTTTTTCCATTTCTATGATCCCCCTAGTGAAATACGAAGTGCCTCTGCTACATTTTCTACACCGACTAACTCAATCCCTCTCGGTTTTTTCCATCCATCTATATTCGCCTGAGGAATAAACATTCGTTTAAATCCTAGTTTAGCAGCTTCCTGCACACGCTGTTCAATTCTTGAAACTCTTCTGACTTCTCCCGTCAGACCCACTTCTCCTATAAAGCAATCTGCTTGATGCGGCGCTGCATCTTTAAAGCTTGATGCAATACTGACGGCAATAGCCAAGTCAATCGCTGGTTCATCAAGTTTCACACCACCTGCGACCTTTAAATAGGCATCTTGGTTTTGCAGTAGCAGCCCTACCCGTTTTTCTAAAACGGCCATAAGCAATGACACTCGGTTATGATCAAGGCCAGTAGCCATTCTCCGTGGATTCCCAAAGCTCGTCGGTGAAATAAGTGCTTGTATCTCCACTAGAACAGGTCTTGTTCCTTCCATTGAGGCAACAACACACGATCCAGATACACCTGCTGACCGCTCTTCTAAGAAGATTTCTGATGGGTTTAATACCTCTGTGAGCCCTTCCTCTCTCATTTCAAAAATTCCTAATTCATTCGTTGAACCAAAACGGTTTTTCACTGCCCGTAAAATACGAAACGTATGATGGCGCTCCCCTTCAAAATAAAGAACTGTATCTACCATATGCTCTAAAAGGCGCGGCCCAGCAATCGAGCCCTCCTTCGTCACGTGACCAACGATAAAAATAGGAATACCATTCGTCTTGGCAATTTTCATCAGCTGGGCAGTGCATTCCCTCACCTGAGAAACAGATCCAGGAGCTGACGTGATATCGCTTTGATAAACGGTTTGAATTGAATCGACCACAACAAAAGCGGGTTTCATCTCTTGTATAGCAGACGTTATATACTCCATATCGGTTTCAGCCAAAACATGTAAAGAGGCACTTTCAATACCGAGACGGTCTGCCCTAAGCTTCGTTTGTTTGATTGATTCCTCACCAGATATGTACAACACATTCTGATTTTGATCTGATAGCTGTGCTGAAACTTGTAATAATAGTGTGGACTTCCCAATCCCTGGATCACCGCCAATAAGAACGAGTGAACCTTTGACAATTCCACTTCCTAATACTCGGTTAAATTCTTCTAAATTCGTTTTAATTCGGGGTTCTTCGGATGTTTCAATTGCAGATATAGGTGAAGGTTTTTGAATGGTTTGAACAGAATGATTAAACGCACTTCGACGATTTGCCGGCTCTTTACGAACGACCTCTTCTGTCATACTGTTCCAAGTGCCGCAGCCGGGACATTTCCCCATCCATTTGGCTGACTCATAACCGCATGATTGGCATATAAATTTTGATTTTGACTTAGCCATAGATTGAAGAATACAACTCCTTATACTGGTCAGAAAATAAGTAAAGGGAGGCATCCAACTTACTGGTATGCCTCACACTTTTTTCTTACTATATTAGTTCGTAGCAGCCGTTGCTTTTACGACAATTTCTCCATCTTCTACATCTAATACGATATGTTGGCCCTTTTCAATATTGCCTTTCAGCAATTCCTCAGAAAGTCGATCCTCGACGTGCTTTTGAATCGCTCTTCTTAACGGACGAGCACCATACTCAAGATCTACACCTTCGTCGGCAATCTTGGCTTTTGCTGCTTCCGTCAATTCAATTGAAAGGTCCTGCTCTTTTAGTCGTTTTGTCAATTGATCAGACATGAGAGACACAATCTCTTTTAGATGTTTCTTTTCGAGTGAGTGGAAGACAATGATTTCATCAATACGGTTGATGAACTCCGGTCTAAACGCACGTTTCAGCTCACCCATTACTTTGCCTTTCATATCTTTGTAATTTTGACTTTCATCCTGCACGTTAAAGCCAACATATTTATTGCGCTTCAGCTCACTAGCTCCAACGTTTGAAGTCATAATCAAAATCGTATTTCTAAAGTCAACAGTACGACCTTTAGAATCAGTGAGACGACCATCTTCTAACACTTGAAGTAAGATGTTAAACACATCAGGGTGCGCCTTTTCAATCTCATCTAAAAGCACGACAGAATACGGCTTTCTTCTCACTTTTTCAGTCAGCTGACCGCCCTCATCATAGCCCACATAGCCTGGAGGTGATCCAACAAGTCTTGAAGTCGAGTGTTTTTCCATGTACTCAGACATATCAATACGAATCATCGCTTCTTCATCACCGAAGATAGACTCAGCGAGTGCTCTTGCAAGCTCAGTCTTACCAACACCTGTTGGCCCTAAGAAAATAAAGGAGCCTATCGGACGTTTCGGATCTTTTAGTCCAGCACGGGCACGTCTTACAGCTTTTGCAACAGCAACAACTGCTTCATCCTGTCCAATGACGCGAGAGTGGAGCAATTGTTCCATGTTTAGAAGCTTATCTGTTTCTGTTTGAGCAATTTTTGAAACAGGTACTCCCGTCCAGCTAGAAACAACCATTGCGATATCATCCACAGAAACCTCTGAATTCTCTTGTCCCTGCTTTTCTTTCCAAGATTTCTTCGTCACTTCTACCTTTTCACGCAAACGTTGCTCCGTATCACGAAGAGAAGCGGCTTTTTCAAATTCTTGACTTTGAACAGCTGCATCCTTTTCCTTGCGTACTTCATCCAGCTTTTGCTCAAGTTCCTTTAGATTAGGCGGTGTTGTGAAAGAACGTAAGCGAACTTTTGAACCCGCCTCATCAATTAAGTCGATCGCCTTATCTGGAAGAAAACGATCGGAGATATAACGATCAGAAAGCTTTACCGCCGCCTCAATGGCTTCATCTGTAATAGACACACGGTGATGTGCTTCATAACGGTCTCTAAGCCCTCTTAAAATTTGAATACTTTCATCAACAGATGGCTGGTCCACTTGAATTGGCTGGAATCGACGTTCAAGTGCAGCATCTTTTTCAATATATTTACGGTACTCATCTAACGTTGTTGCCCCGATACATTGAAGCTCACCACGTGCTAAAGATGGTTTTAGAATATTAGAGGCATCAATCGCACCCTCTGCTCCACCTGCACCAATCAGTGTATGAAGTTCATCAATGAAGAGAATGATATTTCCAGCCTGACGGATTTCGTCCATGACTTTTTTCAAACGATCCTCGAATTCACCACGATATTTCGTTCCCGCTACAACAGTTCCCATATCAAGGGTCATGACTCGTTTATCACGCAGAATTTCAGGCACTTCGTTGTGAATAATTTGCTGTGCGAGGCCTTCTGCGATCGCTGTTTTACCAACACCAGGCTCACCAATCAAGACAGGGTTATTCTTTGTTCTTCTACTTAGGACCTCAATGACACGCTGAATTTCTTTGCTGCGGCCAATCACAGGGTCCAAGCTGTCCTCTTTCGCAATAGCCGTTAAGTCTCTTGCCAAGCTATCTAAAGTTGGTGTATTGGCATTGCTATTAGATCCTGCCGCAGATGCACCCGTTTCATTGCTGCCTAGAAGCTGCAATACTTGCTGGCGTGCTTTATTTAAGCTCACTCCGAGGTTATTTAAGACACGGGCAGCTACACCCTCTCCCTCACGAATAAGACCTAAAAGAATATGTTCTGTCCCTACATAGGAATGACCAAGCTTTCTCGCTTCATCCATAGAAAGCTCCGTAACCTTCTTCGCTCTAGGTGTGTAATGAGGAATAGCTTGAGACACCTCTTGCCCTCTTCCAATCAAGCTCTCGACTTCTTTTTGGATTTTATCTGAAACAAGGCCCAGTGCTTCTAATGCTTTTGCGGCGATGCCCTCACCTTCACGTACAAGACCAAGTAAAATATGCTCTGTACCGATGTTCTTATGGCCTAGGCGAATGGCTTCTTCTTGTGCAAGTGCTAATACCTTTTGAGCTCTTTCAGTGAATCTTCCAAACATCATATCGTTTCATCCTCCTGTCCATTCCTATGCATTTCTAAGCGCAGCCTTTCTCTGATAATTGCTGCTCGTTTTATATCTCTTTCATTTGGTTCCAAGGCTCCTCCTGAATATTGCTGAAGGAAGCCAGGCTGTGTCAAAATCATGAGTTCATTCAGTATATTACTTGAAAGCCCCTTAATGATACCTAAATCAATTCCAAGTCGCACATCTGACAAACACTTAGCCGTTTCCTTAGATTCAATCATGCGACAATTAGCCAAAATCCCCAAGGAACGGTACACTCTGTCTTCAAGTTCAATTTTAGACGTCTGATATAATGCCTTACGTGCAGATCGCTCTTGTTCAATGAGCTGCGCCGTCACACTATTCAAGTCATCTACAATATCTTCTTCTGATTGACCCAGTGTCATTTGATTTGAAATTTGAAAGATGTTTCCTATTGCTTCGCTACCCTCACCATAAATTCCTCTGACCACAAGACCTAATTGATTAATTGCAGGAATAATGCGATTCATTTGTCTTGTCAGGGCTAATGCTGGTAAGTGCATCATGACTGAAGCCCTAATACCTGTACCTACATTGGTCGGACAGCTCGTTAAGTATCCTCGCTTTTCTGAAAACGCATAATCCACTTGCTCTTCAATCCAGTCATCTATTTGGTTAGCTGCTTTTAGTGCATTAGCCAGCTGAAACCCTGGGAACAAGCATTGAATACGAATATGGTCTTCCTCATTCAGCATGACACTGATTTCTTCATTTTCTGAAAGCAAACAGCCGCCAAATCTTGATTCTGCTAAATTGGGGCTAATCAAATGCTTTTCAACAAGTACCCTTTTAGCCAAAGGCTGCGTGTCATTCATTCGAATCAGAACAAAGTTTCCAATGTCCTTCACTTCCTGGTTCGCAAACTTTTGCTCGAATTGCTGAAGAACAGCTTCAGCCTCCTCTTGAGAAAACTGAGTTGGGAAACGAACATGCTCTAGATTGCGTGCCAGTCGAATACGACTGCTTAGAACAATGTCACTTTCTGGTCCTTTCTGTTTCATCCATTGACTTAATGCGTCTTGAATAAAATGCTGGAGCGACATGTCGTTAATCTCCCTCCCTCTGCTGAGATTGCTCATGCTCTAACGCACGAATTTGATCTCGAACTTCCGCTGCTTTTTCAAACTCTTCCTGTTCAATCAGCTGCTTCAGTTCTTGCTGCATTAACTCAAGTTTCCGGCGAACATGCAGACTGCCGGCAATCCGTTTAGGGACTTTTCCATTATGGACTGTATTTCCACTATGGACTTTCCTTAAAACAGGATTTAAATACTGATCAAAGGTTCGATAACATTCTGCACAGCCAAAACGGCCTGTTTTCCTGAATTGCTGAAAAGTTAAGCCACACTTAGGACATTGATCCACTTCTCTTGCTTCTTGAAAAATAGATGACCCTTTATTCGCACTTGTGGTAAAGCTAGGATCAATATTCAATAAGCCTGATAATAAGTTGTGAATCGAGAAACCTTGGTTTCCACTCATAGCATATGAATCACTGTTTTCTTTTGCACATTGTTCACATATGTGCATTTCTTGTTTTTCTCCATTTATTACTTTCGTAAAGTGAAAAGTGGCTGGTCTCTCATTGCATTCTTGACAAATCAATCTTTTCACCCGCTTTACTTTAATTTCAAAGCATTTAACATCGCTTTCATCATCCGAGCCCGCAGTTCATCTCGTTCAGGTAAATCAATGTGTAAAACAGAACGGTCCATGACACTAATCATCATCTTTGCTTCTCTTTCGGATAAAATGTTGTTCTCAACAAGACGCATGATGATATGATCAGATGCAGCCTGTGATAAACGATGATATATTTGGGAAATAATGTTGTTCAATAAATCGACTTCATCATTCATTTTGACTTTAATGATACGGATATAGCCACCGCCGCCACGCTTACTTTCGACGATATAACCTCTTTCGCTCGTAAAGCGTGTATTGATAACATAGTTAATTTGTGAAGGTACGCATTGAAACTTATCTGCAATTTCATTGCGTTTAATTTCTAATATTTCTCGACCATTCTGATCCAAGACTTCCTTCAAATACTGCTCGATGATATCAGAAATATTTTGTGCCACTCCGCCTCCTCCTCCATTGACTTTGACTATATTTGACTTTAATCTTACTATAAATTTTTTCGATCGATTTTTCAAGATAATCGCTCAACTAACAATATTATTTCCACATTTATCTGGTGCCAAACGTCCCAAAAACACAAAAAAGACCAGTTCCGATTGGAACTGATCCTTTGAAAGGCTTGGCGGCGTCCTACTCTCACAGGGGGAAA
>NZ_JBQENU010000018.1:0-55397 GCF_052044605.1 Bacillus sp. 22483
TTTCCCCCTGTGAGAGTAGGACGCCGCCAAGCTTTTCAAAGGATCAGTTCCAGTCGGAACTGGTCTTTTTTGTGTTTTAAAAAAGGAACAAACACTCGATCTGGCATGGATACATATACTAAACTATCATCTAAAACATTCTTAATTTTGTATACAATTGAAAGCGCTAGGGCATACTGAAGCTATAAGTGGAGGTGTCACAATGAGCAAAAAAGAGCGAGAAGCAATTTGTTTGATTTGTGAAGAGAAAAAAACAAAGGGAATTTATTTATATCATCAGTTTTTATGCCGAGATTGTGAACGAAAGTTAATTTCTACATCAACCTCGGATCCTAGTTATGCTGATTATGTAAGAAAGCTTAAAAATCTTCATACGCCGCCTTTGTATTCATAGACCATTAGATGGTCTTTTTTTATGGGCAATCGGGGATTGGGCCTGTTTTTTGGAACTTAGTTTGGACATCAACCGTAATAAATAATAAGATAAACAGAGAGCCTGATTATTCATAGGAGTCGATGAACATGAAATCAATTTTTTACACATTTGTATGGGCCGTTCTCTCTACTCTTTTTTCGCTGGTGATTTTAACTGTCAGTATTGGTGTTTTCCATCATCATGTTGGATTGTCGATACTGTATGCGATGATTGGGTGGGGTGTGATGTTTGCAGGAAGCCGATGGGCTGCCTTCCAGTTGTTTTTGAAGAAACACGGACTGTCTCGCAGTGATTATGTATATATTAAACAGCACTTAAAAGAAGCTGGGCAAAAGCTGGTTCGTTTGAAGAAAGCTTTATTTGCTGTGAAGAACGTACAGACGATCAAGCATAATTATGAAATTCTTAGGCTTGCACGACGCATCTATACGATAACAAAAAAGGAACCGAACCGGTTTTATGATGCACAGCGGTTTTATTTTGAGAGTTTGGATTCTGTTGTTGAATTAACTGAGAAATATGCACTGCTGTATAATCAGCCGAATCGTAGCCATGAGCTTGAAATGACATTAAGCCAAACTCGAGTCACGCTGACTGAACTGCAAAAGCAATTAACGAATGATTTACAGCAAGTTTTAGGAAGAGATATAGAAGCACTTCATATTGAACTTGAAGTGGCCGATAAAATGATTAAAAAATAGATATGAAAGGAGTCAAACTCGATGAAACCAGAAGATCCAGTCATACCACCAGCCCCATCTACTACAGATCTTCCGTTTCGGGTGTTTGATACCTTATCTGATGAGGAAAAGCAGGAGGCGCTACAGCGAGCTGAGAAGATCCCTGACCATCCACAAAAACTACTTTTCTATGGCACACGTGTGCAGGAACGATTGTTAGAACAATCAAAACAAATGATGCAATATGTGGAGAAAAAAGATATTGACCAAATCGGAGACGTTCTAGAAGCTTTTTTACAGCAACTGCATTTAATGGAGCCAGAGGATTTATTGCCAAAGAAGCGAGGCTTTTTTTTAAGGTTATTTCAGCGAGAAAAGCGTTCTACTCAGGAGATCATATCTCGTTTTAAACAAGCGGAAGCACAGATAGAGAGATTGTCAGCAAGGCTTCGTTACGCAAGAGGCGTGCTAATTTCGGACCATAAGTTATTAGAGCGTTTATTTGAAGAAAATCAATCATACTTTCAAGAGATGACGTTACAGGTTGCAGCAGTTGAAGCAAAATTGACGCTGTTAGAGCAACATGCCCTAACAGAATCACAGTCACATGATCGGACATTAGAGGAACAATTGATGAGTCGGGAAGTCGATGAAGAAGAATATATGGAGAGATTAAAAGAACGGAAGTATGATTTGCTGTTGAGCCGTCAAATCGCACTGCAATGTAATGCCCAAATTCGAATGATTCAGCATACAAACCATACATTAGCCAATCATATTCAATCAACTGTTTCCGCATCAATTCCTTTATGGATTAACCAAATGTCGATTGCGTTCAATCATATTCAGCAGCGAGCCAATTCAGCGCTTGAGCAGCGTATCCAGCAAACATATGAACAGGTATCGAAGCAGCAAGGACAGTTGCTTGAAGATGCATCCTTAACGCCTATAGATACGTTGAAAAAGGTTCAGCGCCAATTGGCCGAAACATTGCAGGAAACGTTGCAGGTAAAAGAACATGGGAGCCAAGAACGAGCTCAATTAAAAAGTAGCATGTATGAGGCAGAGCAGAAGCTGGTGAATCATAAACCAATAAAGGAATGAGAATCCATCTTTCAGTTCACTTGTTTGAACGTTATAATAGATATAAGATATCGTTTAAGTGAAAAGGGTCGATTTGTTTGAAAACACCTTTATATACAGCATTATCACAACATGCGGAAAAGAAGCCCTATTCTTTTCACGTTCCGGGACATCACAATGGAGATGTCTTTTTTGATGAGGCACGGTCCTATTATGCATCCATTCTTCAGCTGGATGTGACAGAACTTGAAGGTCTAGATGATCTTCACCATCCGACTGGGGTGATTCAAGAGGCAGAGGATTTATTGGCAAAGCTATATGGAGCTAAACAAAGTTTTTTCCTTGTGAATGGCACAACCGTTGGCAATTTGGCGATGGTGATGTCTGCGTGTCAGGCTGGGGAGGGCATTTTCGTTCAGCGAAATTGTCATAAGTCTGTGTTCCATGCGATTGAGCTTGCGGGAGCGACGCCTATTATGTTAGAAACTGAGAGTGATCCGCACTTGCACGTCCCAACTCATGTGACGGAGGAAACAGTTAAACAAGCTATGGCGACACATCCTAACTGCCGGGCAATCGTTTTGACATATCCGAACTACTACGGACATGCAGCTGATTTATCAGGACTCATTCAAATGTGTCATGAAGCTGGCATCATTGTATTAGTTGATGAGGCACATGGTGCTCATTTTGTATTAGGCGGTGCCTTTCCTCCATCTGCCCTTTCCTATGGAGCAGACGTGGTGGTACAATCAGCACATAAAACCCTTCCGGCAATGACAATGGGGTCTTATCTCCATCTTCAAGGAGACCGAATTGATGTGAAGCGGATAAAGACGTTATTAACGATGCTTCAAAGCAGTTCACCTTCCTATCCAATTATGGCTTCGTTAGATGTGGCGAGAGCTTATGTGGAGGAGTTGAAGGGAAAAGGGTTAATGGACGAAATCCTGAGAGACTTGGCAAAGCTGAAAGTACAGTTCAATATGATCTCCAATCTCGAAGTGGTTGAGTCTGACTCTTTACCTATGGATCCATTAAAATGTGTCATTCGTTCAACAAAAGGGCTGACAGGCTATGAACTCAAAAAGGTGCTTGAGTCGGTGGAGGTTCACCCAGAACTTGCGGATGAACATCAAGTCTTACTCGTTTTTGGTCTAAGGCAGACAAAGGACATTCCTTTTACAGCTATAGAGCAGGCTCTTCAGCAAAGTGATTCATTGCTTGTAAAAAAAGAGCCTCAAACGGGATCGCTCTTCTTAGAGGACGATCAGCAAAAGCGAGATGTAGAAGCTGTTCCATTCGAAAAAGCAGTTGGCCGGATTAGTGCAGAATCGGTCATTCCCTATCCGCCTGGCATTCCTTTGATGATTAAAGGAGAACCGATTGAATCAGATCAAATTGCGACGTTAAGCCGTTTGCTTGGGCATCAAGTTCATGTGCAAGCAAGTCAGGTGATTCACCAGAGAAAATTATATGTTTATATAGAAGAGGAGACACTATGAGCGGTATGTTTATTACGTTTGAAGGGCCTGAGGGTGCTGGAAAAACGACAGTGATTCGAAAAGTGTACGAAGAAATGGAACGTCAAGGCTATGCAGTGATGGCGACACGTGAGCCCGGAGGCATTGACATTGCAGAGCAAATTCGTGAAGTCATTTTAAATGAAAAAAATACAAAAATGGACGCAAAAACAGAGGCATTGCTTTATGCAGCAGCTAGAAGGCAGCATTTGGCTGAAAAAGTAGAACCGGCATTGAAGCGGGGGGAAACTGTTTTATGTGATCGTTTTGTCGACAGCTCCCTTGCTTATCAGGGCTATGCGAGAGGGCTTGGGATTGAAGAAGTCAAATCCATTAATGATTTTGCCATTGATGGCACGATGCCGCAAATGACCATTTACTTTTCCATTACACCAGAGGAAGGTCTAAAGCGAATTGATGCAAATCAAGGAAGAGAAAAAAATCGATTAGACATGGAAACACTGAATTTTCATCAAATGGTCAGAGAAGGATATGAGCTGCTGATTGCGCAATCACCAGAACGATTCCGTGTAGTAGATGCGTCTCAGCCTGTTCAGGATGTCTTTAATGAAGTGTTTCAGCTGATTCAGGACACATTAAAGAAAAATCAAATATGACCTCATTCCCAATCGTTGTTATAATATAGAGGAAGACATCGGCATGTCACCTGTGCCTAAAATGAAGGAGGCCAATCAAATGAAATTAATTGTTGCCGTTGTACAGGATCAAGATAGCAGCAAGTTATTGAAAATATTGACCGAACATCAATTCGGCGTGACAAAATTAGCTTCGACTGGTGGATTTCTAAAGTCTGGGAATACGACTTTTATCATTGGTTGCGATGATGTCCGAGTGGATAAAGCGTTACAGCTAATCAAGGAAAATTGCCGTAAACGTGATCAAATGATCGCGCCTGTATCACCAATGGGTGGAAATGCAGATTCATATGTACCATACCCTGTTGAGGTTGAAGTTGGTGGAGCTACCGTCTTTATTCTGCCAGTTGAACAATTTCATCAATTTTAAGGATGGGTTGCTGTGAAAATTAATCAAGATATGCGGCTGCTTTTAGAAAAGCGTGAACTTCAAGCGATGAAAGGAAGCCAAACTTCAGCATCGTTTAAATCATCGATGGAGACACAAAGTGGTAAAATGCGTTTAGAGCAGCTGACAGTCATGCTGAGCGATATCGAAGTCTTCGGCAAGAAACTGACAAAGTCACGAAACCTTAAAGATTTGGCTAGGTTTAAAGGACTTGTGAAACGCTTTGTAAAAGAAACAGTCGATAATGGATTAAATATAGAGACATCAAGGAGCTTTGACATTTATGGCAACACGCGAACACTCGCTTTAGTCAAAGCATTAGATGAAAAACTGATTGAGTTAACAGAGGATATGATGAATCAAGAGAAACCCTCGATTGATTTGCTTGAACGTATTGGAGAAATAAAAGGTTTATTGATTAACCTTTACACATAGAGAGTGATAACATGGCAATTAGCTGGGATGACATGAATGATCTACAGCCGCGCGTCATGCGGCTGATTTTTAATAGTATTGATAAAGACCGACTGGCTCATGCTTACTTATTTGAAGGAAAAAAAGGGACAGGAAAGCTAGATGCTGCGATGCTTTTAGCGAAGAGCTTTTTTTGTTTGGAAGCAGGAGTGAAACCATGCGAGTCCTGTCAAAACTGCAAAAGAATTCAGTCTGGCAACCATCCAGATTTACATCTAGTGCAGCCTGACGGTCAATCAATTAAGAAGGCGCAAGTGCAGGCTTTGCAGGAGGAATTTACAAAAGCAGGCGTAGAATCGCATCGGAAAATGTATATCATTCTCCATGCGGACAAAATGACGGTCAATGCTGCGAACAGTTTATTAAAGTTCCTAGAGGAGCCCAACCGGGAAACGATGGCAGTTTTAATCACTGAACAATCGCATAAAATGCTGGATACGATTATTTCAAGATGTCAGATGCTTAGCTTTCAGCCGCTGCAGCCGCAATCTTTGGAGCAGCAGCTTTTACAAGAAGGCGTGTCTCAGGATCTCGCAAGGCTTTTGTCGAATTTAACCAATAATTTAGCAGAAGCACTCGAATTAAGTCGAAATGATCAGTTTGCAGAGTCTAGAGCGAAAGTGATAAAATTGTATGAAGTCTTACACCAGCGAAAAGAACATGCATTTTTTTATATACAAGATCAATGGATGCCTTTTTTCAAAGAGAAAGACCTTCAAGAAACTGGTCTTGATATGCTTTTATTTATATATCGTGATGTATTGTCGATTCAAATAGGAAATGAAGATAAAGTCATTTATCAAGACTTATTCCAGACAATGAAGCAGCACGCGCTGCATTCCACACAGCAAATGGTGACGAATCAGATCCTTGCTGTATTAGAAGCGAAAAAGAGACTTCAATCCAACGTGAATGCCCAAGGGCTAATGGAGCAATTGGTGTTGATGTTGCAGGAGGGATAAGCTTGTACAACGTAATTGGTGTTCGCTTTAAAAAAGCGGGCAAAATCTATTATTTCGATCCTAATGGATTTCATATAGAAAATGATAGTTGTGTCATTGTAGAAACGGTTAGAGGTGTTGAGTACGGGCAAGTGGTCATCGCCAATAAAAAAGTAGATGAACACGATGTGGTTCTCCCTTTGCGTAAGGTGATTCGCGTCGCAGACGAACGAGACCGGCTCATCGTTGAGGAGAACAAAGAAGCAGCGATGGCAGCCTTTGACACATGTCTTCAGAAAGTAAGTGAACACGGCCTGGAAATGAAACTGGTCGATGTCGAATTTACATTCGACCGCAACAAGGTCATCTTCTATTTTACAGCGGATGGCAGAGTAGATTTCCGTGAGCTGGTCAAGGATCTTGCATCTATCTTCAAGACGAGAATTGAACTTCGTCAAATCGGTGTAAGAGACGAGGCGAAAATGCTAGGCGGCATTGGTCCGTGTGGACGTATGCTTTGCTGTTCAACTTTCTTAGGAGATTTTGAACCTGTGTCCATTAAAATGGCAAAAGATCAAAACCTCTCGTTAAACCCTACCAAAATTTCAGGGCTTTGCGGCCGTTTAATGTGCTGCTTGAAATATGAGAATGATGAGTACGAAACAGCAAAAGAACAATTACCGGACATCGGTGAAACGATTCAGACGTCTAATGGCTCTGCAAAGGTAGTAGGGCTTAATATTTTAGAACGAATTTTGCAAGTTGAATTAACCGGGCAAGAAAAAGTGATAGAATATACTTGGGAAGAATTAATACAAGAAGGCGTTGTATCTGCACAAACAACTGAGTAACGAGGTGTGCCACCTTGGATAAAAAGGAACTATTTGATACGGTGATTAATTTAGAAGAACAAATCGGTTCTCTTTATCGCCAGCTAGGTGATTTGAAAAATCATATTGGTGAAGTGATTGAAGAAAATCATCAGCTGCAGATGGAGAATCAGCACTTGCGTGAACGTCTGGATCAATCCGATCGAGATAAATCGTCTGAGGCAGAGCATGATTCTGCCCAGAAGCCAAGTCATTCTGATATAGGAGAAGGTCATGATAACCTAGCTCGTTTATATCAGGAGGGCTTCCATATTTGTAATGTACATTATGGGAGCATTCGGAAAGAGGGAGACTGTTTGTTCTGTCTGTCATTTTTAAATAAAAAATGAGAAAAGGCTTCCGCTGAATCGGGAGCCTTTTTCACAGGAAAAGAAAGGATACATCATGGTTTCGTTAAGAGAAGATGAACGTTTAGACTACTTGCTTGCAGAAGATATGAAAATTATTCAAAGTAAAACGGTGTTCGCCTTTTCATTGGATGCAGTGTTATTAGCAAAATTTGCGTATGTGCCGATTCAAAAAGGGGAGATTATTGATCTTTGTACGGGAAATGGCATTGTTCCATTGCTGCTTTCGACGAGATCTAAAGCCTCTATTACAGGGGTTGAAATTCAAGAACGCCTGTTTGATATGGCAAAGAGAAGTGTGGCGCATAATCAACTTGAGCAGCAGATTGAGTTGATCCATGGTGATTTAAATGATATGCCTAAACGGTACGGAAACCACAAAGTAGACGTGATTACTTGTAATCCGCCATATTTTAAGACTCCTTCTAAGGATGAAATCAATGAAAATGAGTATTTGGCGATCGCACGTCATGAGATTCATTGTACATTAGAAGATGTCATTCGTGTTTCTTCCACTTTGTTAAAGCAAGGAGGCAAACTGGCAATGGTTCACCGCCCTGGACGGCTGCTTGAGATTGTTGAAATGATGAAGAAATACCGAATTGAGCCAAAACGAATTCAATTTGTATATCCGAAACAGGGAAAAGAAGCGAATACCATTTTAGTGGAAGGGATGAAAGATGGAAAGCCGGATTTGAAAATCCTCCCGCCGCTTTTTGTTTATGGAGAAGACCAAGAGTATACAAAAGAAATCAGGACGATACTGTATGGAGAAGCATAGTCATTATTTCTATGTATTGAAATGTGCAGATGGCAGTTTGTACGCTGGGTATACAAATGACTTACAAAAAAGGCTGACTGCCCATAATAGTGGGAAGGGTGCAAAGTATACGAGAGCTAGACGGCCAGTGGAACTCTATTACCACGAATGCTTTTTCACCAAAAGAGAAGCCATGCAACAGGAATATCGTTTCAAAACGTGGACACGTCGAAAAAAGGACATGTATATAGAAGAAAAGCGAATCAAAAAGGAGGCGGCACATGAAAAAGACACAGAAAAGCTTTGATGGTCAATCAGAAATGGGTATTCTTTATCTCGTACCAACCCCGATTGGAAACTTAGAAGATATGACGTTTCGAGCGATACAAACGTTAAAAGATGTAGACTATATTGCCGCAGAAGATACGAGACAAACGAAAAAGCTTTGTCATGTCTATGAAATTGATACCCCATTAACGAGTTATCATGAACATAACAAAGATAGCAGTGGTCACAAGTTAATCGAATGGTTAAAAGAAGGAAAGAACATTGCACTCGTGAGCGATGCCGGTTTACCGACGATCTCTGATCCAGGAGCCGAAGTGGTTCGCGACTTTACGAACATCGGAGGCTATGTCATTCCGTTACCTGGTGCAAATGCAGCACTTACGGCGCTCATTGCGTCAGGAATCGCACCTCAGCCATTTTTCTTTTACGGTTTTCTTGATCGTCAAAAAAAGGAAAAGAAAAAACAGCTGGAAGCATTGAAGAAACGCCAAGAAACAATTATTTTCTATGAAGCGCCCCATCGGTTAAAAGAAACGCTGACTGTGATGAAAGAAGTGTGGGGGAACCGGAATATTGCCATTACGAGAGAATTGACAAAGAAATTTGAAGAGTTCATTCGTGGAGATTTAGAATACGCGCTGACTTGGGTGACAGAACAACAAATCCGTGGTGAGTTCTGTCTCGTCGTACAAGGAAATGATCAGAATGAAGAAGAACTGAATGAAGAAGCTTGGTGGAATTCTTTATCTGAAAAAGAGCACGTGATCCATTACATAGAGGAAGGGTTAACGTCAAAAGAGGCTATTAAACGTACTGCGGTCGAACGTGGTGTGCCAAAGCGGACGATCTATGATGCGTATCATATTGAACAATAAAGAAAGGTTCTTGCAAACGGTGCAAGAACCTTTTTATATAAAACTTATTTTTGTGATTGAAGTTGGTTTTGGATTTCGTTAATGATTTGCTCTGCACCTTCACGGCTAAGAACTAATTTACCATTAGCAAGTTTAAGGTTATCGTCTGATACTTCACCTGTTACTTGGCAAGTCATGTTTGGTTTATATTTTTTTAGGATAATTTTTTCATCATCAACATAAATTTCCAAAGCGTCTTTTTCTGCGATTCCTAACGTACGGCGAAGCTCGATTGGAATCACCACGCGTCCTAATTCGTCAACTTTACGTACAATACCTGTAGATTTCATCTTCATTCTCCTCCCAAAAAGTTCTTATTCTTAATATAATATTATCTTCGTCATTATTCGACAAATTCCTTACATTCCTAGCATAACAAGGTTTCCATAAATCGTCAATCATTTTGTTTACTATTGTTTGTAAAATATGACTCTTAAAGTCAAAGGACCTTGAAACTACCGGTGTATAAGGATTTTTCAGAATTTATCTATAAAAATATGAAAAATGACGATAACAGATTAACAAGACTTTTGCCCTAATTTAGCCAATTGTAAATCTGGAAATAGATTTCATACGACAATATTCGACAAAATGTCGAGCGGTTTGTCGTTTTTTTCGAAAAACTCATCTTTTTCGTTCATTTCAATCTGTTCTATGTATATATGCTTGATCTTAAAGGCTAAGATGGTATCATAGAGAAAGCACAAGTGCAAAACATAATGAAATGATCTGACACATTTTAATGAAGTATGATGACCGCTCTCGTCCATTGGGCGGGAGTTTTTGACATTTACACACAAGCAGGAGGTTCCGACATGCCGGAAAAGAAAAAAACGTTTTATCTGACTACACCAATTTACTATCCGAGCGGAAAATTACATATTGGACATGCTTATACGACAGTGGCAGGGGATGCCATGGCTCGATATAAACGTCTGCAAGGCTATGATGTGATGTATTTAACGGGTACAGATGAGCACGGACAAAAAATTCAGCAAAAAGCTGAAGAACAAAATATTACACCGATTGAGTATTTAGATCCGGTCGTTGCTGACATTAAATCATTATGGAAGAAACTCGACATTTCAAACGATGATTTCATTCGTACAACGGAAAAAAGACATACGAAAATCATTGAGCAAGTCTTCCAAAAGTTGCTTGATCAAGGAGATATTTATTTAGATCAATATGAGGGCTGGTACAGTATTCCTGATGAAACATTCTATACGGAAACACAGCTTGTTGATGTTGAGCGAAATGAGAAAGGGGAAGTCATTGGAGGGAAAAGCCCAGACAGTGGACACCCTGTTGAATTGATTAAAGAGGAATCATACTTCTTCCGTATGAGTAAGTATGCAGATCGCTTACTAGATTATTACGAAAAGAACCCGTCGTTCATTCAGCCTGAATCAAGAAAGAATGAAATGATTAATAACTTCATTAAACCGGGGTTAGAGGATTTAGCTGTATCAAGAACAACCTTTGATTGGGGCATTAAAGTACCTAATAATCCGAAGCACGTCATCTATGTATGGATTGATGCGTTATTCAACTACTTAACAGCGATTGGCTACGGAACCGATCAAGATGAAAAATATAAAAAATATTGGCCTGCCAACGTACACCTAGTCGGGAAAGAAATTGTACGATTCCATACAATTTACTGGCCAATTATGCTGATGGCACTTGATCTGCCGTTGCCAAAACAAATTTTTGCACATGGCTGGCTGCTCATGAAAGATGGCAAAATGTCTAAATCAAAAGGGAACGTAGTAGATCCTGTTACGTTAATTGATCGCTATGGTCTTGATGCTCTTCGTTATTACCTGCTACGCGAAGTACCATTTGGTGCAGACGGTGTGTTTACACCAGAAGGATTCGTAGAACGTGTAAACTATGACCTTGCCAATGATTTAGGGAACTTACTTAACCGTACAGTGGCGATGGTGCAAAAATACTTCGACGGTACATTAAGCAGCTATAAGGGACCAGTCAATGAGTTTGATGAGGAACTAAAAGCTGTAGCTGAACAAACGGTGAAAGCCTATGAAGAAGCGATGGAAAACCTCGAATTCTCAGTGGCTCTTTCAAATGTTTGGACATTAATCAGCAGAACAAATAAATATATTGATCAAACAGCTCCATGGGTGTTAGCAAAGGATGAAACAAAACGAAAAGAACTGCATTCGGTGATGTACCATTTAGCAGAATCACTCCGAATCACAGCTGTGTTGTTAACGCCATTCTTAACAAAAACACCTGAGAAAATCTTCTTCCAGCTTGGAATTGAAGAAGAGAAACTCAAAAGCTGGGAAAGCATTCTTTCTTTCGGTGCGATCCAAAAAGCGACGGTACAAAAAGGTGAGCCATTGTTCCCTCGTTTAGAGGTTGAAGAAGAAGTGGCATACATTAAAGAGAAGATGCAGGGAAGTGCGCCTAAGGTAGAAGAAGAGACAGTTGAAATAGAAGAAACTGAATTACCTGAGCTGGGTGCCGAAATCGCCTTCGATGATTTTTCGAAAGTTGACCTTCGTGTAGCACAAGTATTGGAAGCAGCACCAGTGAAAAAAGCTGATCGTCTCTTAAAGCTTCAGCTTGATTTTGGATTTGAAAAGAGACAAATTGTCTCAGGGATTGCCAAGCATTATCAACCAGAAGAATTGGTAGGGAAGAAGCTCGTCTGCGTAGCGAATCTCACACCAGTTAAACTAAGAGGGGAAATTTCCCAGGGAATGATTTTAACTGGAGAAACTGGTGGTAAATTGCAGGTTCTTGAAGTAGATCAATCTCTAGCAAATGGAACAAAAATTTTATAATTCAACAAAGGTGTTCCACGTGTAACATTTCGTCGAACACCTTTTGTTTTTCAGAAGAATTGTCGAAAGGAGCAATCAACCATGTTATTTGATACACATGCCCACTTAAATGCTGAACAATATAATGAAGACTTAGAGCAGGTGATTGAAAGAGCCAAAAGTGAAAAGGTAGAGAAGATTGTGGTGGTCGGGTTTGATCGTCCAACCATTACGAGAGCGATGGAGCTAATTGAAGCATATGATTTTATTTATGCAGCCATCGGCTGGCATCCTGTTGATGCCATTGATATGACAGATGAAGATTTGGCTTGGATCAAAGAATTATCTCAGCATGAAAAGGTTGTTGCCATTGGAGAAATGGGTCTAGATTACTATTGGGACAAGTCGCCAAAAGATGTGCAAAAAGAAGTCTTTAGACGTCAAATTGCTCTTGCGAAAGAAGTGAATCTACCAATTATCATTCATAACCGTGACGCTACGGAAGATGTAGTGACGATCTTAAAAGAAGAAGGAGCGGCAGAAGTTGGAGGAATTATGCACTGCTTTACTGGCAGCCTCGAAATTGCAAAAGCGTGTATGGAAATGAACTTTTATATCTCATTTGGTGGACCTGTGACATTTAAAAATGCAAAAAAACCAAAGGAAGTTGTAAAGGATATTCCAAGTGATCGTCTGTTGATTGAAACAGACTGTCCATATTTAACTCCAGCGCCATTTAGAGGGAAACGTAATGAGCCGAGTTATGTGAAATATATCGCAGAACAAATTGCTGAATTGCGAGAAATGAGCTTTGAAGAGCTTGCTGCATTGACAACAGAAAATGCGAAAAAAGTTTTCCGTATAAACTGACAGTATATGATGTCAATCCTTGTTTAAGCTTGTCCAATTGTGAAACATAACGAAAAAGTTCTACACGTTTGCGCCTCCTCATAGGATAAGTTGTCGATAAGTCTTTCTTCCCTTCCTTCCAAAAATCTCCCATAATAGGTTTACAATCGAGCATTTTTGTACAGTGGGTGGAAGGGTTGACAGGTTTTGAGATACTCTATATAATCTCTCCGAGGAGAAGGAGGCGTTTTTCATCGTACAAAAAATGAAAAATCTGTTTTCTGTCAAGCTAGGAAAAGGCAAGGTTTTATTTCTAGTCGCTTGCTTGCTTTTAGCTGGAACTGGGACGGCTTACGGTGCGCATGAGCTCACTAAGCAGTCTATTACCATTTCAATCAATGGCAAAGAGAAGACAATTCGTACACATGAAGAGACAGTAGCACAGCTGCTTTCAGACCTTGGAATAAGGACCAAGGCGGAGGATCATATCTCTCCAAGTCTAAATACAAAGATTCAAGACAACATGAACATTGTGTATGATGCGGCTAAACCGGTTCATCTCACCCTAGATGGGAAAGAGAAAACGATATGGACAACAGATCAGACGGTTGGAGCATTATTGAAGAATGAGAAGATAGATATTGGGAAGCACGATCAAGTCACTCCAGGAAAGAATGACAAGATTAAAAAGAATATGGATCTTGTGGTTCAGCAGGCCTTCCAGGTCAGCTTAAACGATGGAGGAAAGGATAAGAAAGTGTGGACCACTTCGACTACGGTCGCTGACTTTTTAAAGCAACAAGAGCTGAAGCTCAAGAAGCACGATAAGATCAAACCTGCGTTACATAGTCACCTTTCTAAAAAAAGCGCAGATGTGAAGATCACTCGGGTGGAAAAAGTCACCGATGTAGTGGAAGAGAAAATTGCTTTTGATACCAAACATAAAAAGGATCGATCTCTTGAAAAAGGAAAAGAGAAGGTGCTTGAAAAAGGTGAAGAAGGTAAATTAAAGAAGCACTATGCCATTGTGAAAGAAAACGGCAAAGTGGTGTCTAAAGAATTAATTAAAGAGGTTACTGCAAAAGACAGTAAGGATCGTTTAGTGGCCGTTGGTACACAAGTGTCCAAGAAAGAACCTAAGGCGTCCCCTGCGGTTTCAAGAAGTAATGAATCGTCAGGAAAAGAGTTCTATGTGACGTCTACAGCCTATACAGCGAGCTGTGCTGGATGTACGGGCAGAACGTCTACAGGCTTTAATTTAAAAGCAAATCCAGGTGCAAAGGTCATAGCAGTTGACCCGAGTGTCATTCCGCTGGGCTCTAAAGTGTATGTGGAAGGCTATGGGTATGCCGTTGCATCAGACACTGGATCTGCTATAAAAGGGAATAAAATTGATGTGTTCGTCCCAAGTAAGTCGGCAGCTTATCAATGGGGAAATAAACGAGTGAAAATTAGAGTGCTCAAATAAACACATCAAATCATTTATATGAACAGAGGGCTTTGCGCACCCTCTGTTTTTTTGGTTATAATAGAAGCACTGTTTTCTAATTAATTAGACGCAAAAACAGCATGGAAGGTTTCATTTTTTGACAAAAAAATGTAGATTGTTTTTGCAAGCGGAGGAATACATGAAAATCAAAGAAATCATTGTGGTGGAGGGGCGTGACGACACTGCTAGAGTAAAAATGGCAGTTGATGCAGATACGATTGAAACGAATGGATCTGCCATTGGCGATACAGTCATTCAACAAGTGCGTCTTGCTCAGGAGACGAGGGGGGTTATCATTTTAACTGATCCTGATTTCCCTGGGGAAAAGATCCGTAAAACCATCGCAGAGGCTGTCCCTGGCTGTAAGCACGCCTTTTTACCAAAACACCTTGCGAAAGCGAAGCGGGACAAAGGAATTGGTGTCGAGCATGCTTCCTTGGATAGTATTCGAGAATGCCTTGCACATGTCCATGAGGAAATGGAAGAATCAGAAAGCGAGATTACGTTAGACGATTTATTTGACGCAGGCCTTATCGGAGGCGAAGCATCAAAACGCCGCCGCGAACGATTAGGTGTGCTTTTAAATATAGGATATACAAATGCGAAGCAGCTGCAAAAGCGTCTTCACATGTTCCAAATAACGAAAGAGGATTTTATTGCGGCCTTAAAGACCGTCATGCAGGAGGAAGCCGATGAATAAAGATATTGCCACGCCCATCAGAACGAAGGAAATACTGAAGAAGTACGGTTTCTCTTTTAAAAAGAGCTTAGGGCAAAACTTTTTAATTGATACGAATATTTTAGATCGCATTGTCGATCATGCAGAGATTACGGATGAGACAGGTGTAATTGAAATTGGCCCTGGTATCGGTGCGTTGACTGAACAGCTCGCCAAACGGGCAAAGAAAGTCACGGCTTTTGAAATCGACCAGCGACTATTGCCGATTTTAAACGATACGCTTTCTCCATATGATAATGTCACCATTATTCATCAAGACGTATTAAAAGCAGATGTAAGAAAGGTGATTGAAGAACAATTTGCTGACTGTAAAGAAGTAATGGTCGTAGCAAACCTTCCTTATTATGTGACGACACCAATTATTATGAAATTGCTTGAAGAAAACCTTCCATTGAAAGGAATCGTTGTCATGCTGCAAAAAGAAGTAGCAGATCGCATGGCCGCTGCTCCTTCATCAAAAGAATACAACTCTTTGTCGATTGCAGTGCAATTTTATACAGAAGCGAAGACGGTCATGGTTGTGCCGAAAACGGTTTTCGTCCCACAACCGAATGTGGATTCAGCGGTGATCAAACTAACTGTTCGTGAAACACCTGCAGTCTCAGTAGACAATGATACGTTTTTCTTTCAACTGATTCGTGCGAGTTTTGGCCAGCGCCGGAAGACATTGATGAATAACTTGATGAACAATCTGCCAGATGGCAAGAAACATAAAGCCATCATTGAAGAAGCCCTTGTAACAGCTGAGGTTGATGGGAAACGCCGCGGTGAATCATTGTCAATCGATGAATTTGCCCGTTTGTCCAATGTTTTACACAAAGCCCTCTCATAAGGGCTTTTCAGCGTGTAGACAAACCCTCGCATTCGGTGTCAGTCCTGCGCGCTGGTGCTCACGAATGTCAAATTCGCTCCGCGCCAGTACTCGTCCTTCCTAGACTGCAAAGGTTTTCTATCACGCTGAAAAGAAGACAAAGCCCTTTCATAAGGGCTTTTTTCTTTTGGTTTTCACCACTTCACCTGTTCAGGCATAGGCTAGAAAGAACAACATACCTGAAAGAAGAACAAGTGTAGCGTAAGACGATACCAACAGGATAAGAGCCTGATTGTGGAGTGAAAAGCATGCAATTTCAAATAGGAGATATGGTGACGAGGGCATCCTATCAGATGGATATTATGTTTCGTATCATTCGAATTGATGAGACAGACCAGCACGAAGCCACCGCCATTTTGCATGGGAATGAAGTGAGGCTGATTGCCGATGCGAAGATGTCAGATTTGGTCTTGATTCAAAAAGAGGAGCAGCTGACAAGAGAGAAGGACGATGAACGGAAAATTAACGAATCGCTCGACTTACTCAGGCAAGATTATCAGCTGCTTCGTGAAAAACAAGAGTATTATACGTCTGGACAATATCAGCATCAGGAGCAGTATTTTCATATGCCCGGAAAGGTTCTGCATTTAGATGGAGATGCTTCATACTTAAAGAAATGCTTAGATGTATATGAAAGAATCGGTGTACCTGTGTATGGTGTGCATTGCCACGAGAAGAAAATGCCAAGCATGATTGATTCATTAATTGATCAATACCGGCCTGATATTTTGGTCATCACAGGACATGATGCGTATTCTAAACAAAAGGGCGGTGTACACGATATCGGTGCATATCGTCATTCTCGTCATTTCGTTGAAACGGTTCAAAAGGCAAGAAGGAAGGTTCCGCATTTAGATCAACTCGTAATCTTTGCAGGTGCCTGCCAATCTCATTTTGAATCATTAATTCAAGCAGGTGCTAATTTTGCAAGCTCACCCTCACGTGTCAACATTCATGCACTTGACCCCGTCTATATTGTTGCCAAGATCAGCTTCACTCCATTTGTAGATCGAATCAACGTGTGGGATGTGCTCCGAAATACGCTGACGAGAGAAAAAGGTCTCGGAGGAATTGAAACAAGGGGTGTTTTAAGGGTAGGTATGCCATATAAAAGAGACCATGAATCGACATAACCCGACTGATTTCAGTCTGGTTTTTTTTATGCTCAAAAAGAAATTTCATATGAATACATAATTCACCGGAATTTGAGAAAAATAGGGAGGAGAAAAGGTAGAAGTTTGTCAAAATTATTTTGTTGACAATGGCTCGTGTTGGTTGATATAATTTAATTTTTATTTGACAAAAATGGGCCGTTGTTGTATAATTATCTCAGTGAGGTGGATGCAATGGCGAAGACTTTGTCCGACATCAAAAGATCGCTTGATGGTAACTTAGGTAAACGTTTGACGTTAAAGGCTAACGGAGGCCGCCGAAAAACAATTGAGCGTTCGGGCATTTTAGCTGAAACGTACCCTTCTGTTTTTGTGATTCAATTAGATCAAGATGAGAATTCGTTTGAAAGAGTTTCTTACAGTTATGCAGATATACTGACTGAGACGGTCGAATTAACGTTCGATGATACCGCTAGCTCAGTCGCCTATTAATGGGCAGTGAACTTTTTGTTTACTGCTTTTTGTTTTGCCTTTTTTTCTGTATGGGAGGCTGTCCATTATTTGAAAGGGGTAAAAGGCAGGAATCGATGCAAAATAAGAAAGCCACAAAGGAGTGGCGATGATTCGAATTCTCGACCAAAGGGGCTGTTTCGTTTGGGTAGACGCCGAGGCATTATGTCAGATGAGTTCAAATACGAGCTGGCGAAGGATCTTGGATTTTATGATACCGTCAAAAATGGAGGCTGGGGAGAGATTCGTGCGCGTGACGCAGGAAATATGGTCAAACGTGCCATTGAATTAGCTCAACAGCACATGGCTCAAGAAGAGAATCAACGATAAAGAAATGATCAGGGATACCTCGGGTGTCTCTGGTCTTTTTTGCTTGAAAAAGTGAGTGTGCTGGGGGCAAAAGCCAATATTCATCAGATCCATCAAATGTGATACAATATTGATACTTATGTTTAGATGGAGAAGTAGGTGAAATGTTTGCGTATTTTAGAAAAAGCACCGGCAAAAATTAATCTCTCACTTGATGTTCATGGAAAAAGACCGGATGGATATCACGAAGTGGAGATGGTGATGACAACAATAGATCTTGCAGATCGACTAGAGCTGACGGAGCTGGACAAAGACGAAATCCGTGTATCATCTCATAATCGTTTTGTGCCAGATGATCAACGGAATTTGGCTTATCAGGCAGCTAAATTATTAAAAACAAGATTCGGTATTCAAAAAGGCGTATCGATTGTCATCACAAAAGCAATTCCCGTCGCAGCAGGTTTAGCTGGAGGCAGCAGTGATGCCGCAGCAGCGCTTCGCGGCTTAAACCGTTTGTGGAAGTTAAATCTCACGTTAGATGAACTAGCTGAGCTTGGAGCGGAGATCGGCTCAGATGTCTCTTTTTGCGTACACGGAGGGACAGCGCTAGCGACAGGACGTGGAGAGAAACTAAAGCATATTGCGACACCGCCGCATTGCTGGGTGATTTTAGCGAAGCCGGTGATTGGGGTATCTACAGCTGAGGTCTACAGACAATATGACGCAAGCAAAGTAGAACACCCAAATGTACAGCGTATGATTGAAGCAATTGAAGCGAAAGATTATAAAGAGATGTGCGGCTCACTCGGTAACGTGTTGGAATCTGTGACATTAAAGATGTATCCGGAAGTCGATATGATTAAGAGACAGATGAAGCGTTTCGGAGCAGATGCTGTATTAATGAGCGGCAGCGGGCCAACTGTATTTGGCTTGATTCAATATGAATCGAAGGTACAAAGAATATATAACGGACTGAGAGGATTTTGTGATCAGGTTTACGCTGTCCGCATGATCGGCGAACAAAATACCCTTGATTAAATCCGTATATTAAGTTATATTATTCATAAATTATTCGGGTTCTGGGGGTAAGTTCATGAAGTTTCGTCGAAGCGGCAGATTGGTGGACTTAACAAATTATTTGTTAACCCACCCGCACGTACTAGTACCTTTAACTTTTTTTGCAGAGCGATATCAATCTGCAAAGTCCTCTATTAGTGAAGACTTAACGATTATCAAACAGACCTTCGAACAGCAGGGAATAGGGACTTTACTTACTGTACCTGGCGCTGCTGGCGGAGTGAAATATATTCCAAAGATTCATTTAAAAGAAGCAGACGAAGTGGTAAACGATATCGGAGAGGCATTATCAACTCCTGAACGTGTGCTTCCTGGCGGCTATTTATATTTAACTGATGTTTTAGGCAATCCATCGATTCTTGCGAAAATCGGTAAGCTTTTTGCGACCATTTTTTCGGATCGACCGATTGATGTTGTCATGACTGTTGCGACGAAAGGTATTCCGATTGCCTATTCTGTTGCAGATTATTTAAATGTGCCTGTTGTGATCGTTAGAAAAGATAATAAGGTAACAGAAGGATCAACTGTGAGTATTAATTATGCATCAGGTTCTTCTAACCGAATTCAAACCATGTCACTTGCAAAGCGGAGCTTAGATAAAGGATCCAATGTGTTGATTATTGATGACTTTATGAAAGCAGGCGGAACCATTAATGGCATGATGAATCTTCTAGAGGAATTTAATGCAAATGTTGCAGGGATCGGTGTTTTATTAGAAGATGAAGGCGTAGATGAACGTCTTGTCGATGAATATGTATCACTTTTAAAGCTTTCAACCATTGATATGAAGCAGAAAATCATTGAGATTAATGAAGGTAATTTCCACGAGTTTTTTCATTCGAAAGCTTAAGTTTTGATCAAACATGTATTTGAATGGGAGAGATTGATATGACAAAAGTTGTTCAAACCAAAAACGCGCCAGCAGCCATTGGACCTTACTCTCAAGGGATTATCGTCAATAACATGTTTTACAGCTCAGGGCAGATTCCATTAACGCCAGCTGGAGATTTTGTGAATGGAGATATTAAAGAACAAACACATCAAGTGTTTCATAATCTTAAAGCCGTCCTTGAAGCAGCGGGTGCTTCCTTTGAAACAGTCGTGAAAGCAACGGTTTTCATTAAAGATATGGAACAATTCGCTGAAGTGAATGAAGTGTACGGTGAATACTTCCATACACATAAGCCAGCTCGTTCGTGTGTAGAAGTAGCCAGACTTCCAAAAGATGCACTTGTAGAAATTGAAGTTGTGGCATTAGTGAAATAAACAGGCCATCTCTTTGGAGGCCGTTTGGTTTCATTATATGTATGAAAAGGCATCGTCATGATGTCTTTTTTCACGCAACCGATGTAAGCGTCGTCATTAAAATGACAAAAAATGTATAAATATCCCGATATTTCAAAAAAAGTTTAAAAAAAGAGCAGGAGAATCACCACAATCGTTGAATACCTAATTAATGCTTTTATATTGGGAAAAGGTGGTGAACTACTGTGGAAGTTACTGACGTAAGATTACGCCGCGTGAATACCGATGGTCGCATGAGGGCGATTGCATCCATCACGCTGGACCACGAATTTGTTGTTCATGATATTCGTGTGATTGATGGAAACAATGGCTTGTTTGTTGCAATGCCTAGCAAACGTACGCCTGATGGAGAGTTTCGCGACATTGCACATCCAATTAATTCAAGCACTCGGGGTAAAATCCAAGATGCTGTTTTAAATGAGTATCATCGCTTAGGCGAAGAGGAAGAGACAATTGAATATGAAGAAGCTGGAGCTTCTTAAAGATATGTGAACCTAAAAAGACAGCTTTAAGAGAAAATGAATGTTTTCTTTTAAATGCTGTCTTTTTTGCGTTTTTCCTCATGATTCTTCTAGGTTTCAACCATTAGAAAATTAATGCACTTCCTCTTGTATCCTTGAAATCAGTCCTTATTTAGGATATATTTTTCTATGGATAATAGGGATATTGGAGGCCAATCAATGGATAAGCGGTTCGCAGTGATTTTAGCAGCGGGAAAAGGAACAAGAATGAAGTCAAAGTTATACAAAGTACTTCATCCAGTTTGCGGAAAGCCAATGGTCGAGCATGTGGCAGATCAAGCGTTAAAGCTATCTTTAGCCAAGCTTGTGACGATTGTCGGTCATGGAGCAGAGGACGTCAAGAAGCAGCTTGGGGAAAGAAGTGAATATGCACTTCAAGAAGAACAGCTGGGAACAGCACATGCCGTCAAACAAGCTAAATCGTTCCTCGCGCAGGAAAAGGGAACAACCATTGTCATTTGTGGAGATACACCATTATTGACAGCGGAAACAATGGAAGCCATGTTAAGTGAGCATCAAAAACAACAAGCAAAAGTGACGATTTTGACAGCACACGCGGATGATCCAACAGGTTATGGACGTATTCTTCGTGATGAAACAGGTGCTGTAGTAAAAATCGTCGAGCATAAAGATGCAAATGATGCTGAACGTCAAGTGAATGAAATTAATACTGGAACCTATTGCTTTTCAAATGAAGATCTCTTCCGTGTGATTGAGCAAGTGTCAAATGAAAATGCACAAGGTGAATACTATTTGCCAGATGTCATTGAAATTCTAAAGAATGAAGGACAGACGGTTGCAGCGTATCAAACACCGCATTTTGAAGAAACACTTGGAGTCAATGATCGTATCGCTCTATCACAAGCAGAGCAATTCATGAAGCGACGTATTAATCATCAGCATATGAAGAATGGTGTAACCTTGATTGATCCTGAGAACACGTATATCTCGCCAGATGCAGTCATCGGTGAAGATACAATGATTTATCCTGGGACGGTCATCAAAGGGAATGTAAAGATTGGTGCAGATGCCACAATCGGTCCGAACACTGAAATTGTTGATAGCGTAATTGGAGATCGGACAGTCATTAAGCAGTCTGTTGTCTGTGATAGTGAAGTTGGGGTAGATGTGACAATTGGACCGTTTGCTCATATTCGCCCGTTGTCGAAAATTGGCGATGAAGTGAAGATCGGAAATTTTGTCGAAATCAAGAAAACAGTTTTCGGTGACCGAAGCAAAGCGTCTCATCTAAGCTATATTGGAGATGCAGAGGTCGGAGCGGATGTAAACCTTGGTTGTGGATCCATTACAGTTAATTATGATGGGAAGAACAAATTCTTAACGAAGATTGAAGATGGCGCATTTATTGGCTGCAATTCAAATCTCGTTGCACCAGTCACTGTCGGAAAAGGGGCATATGTTGCAGCCGGTTCAACGGTTACAGAAGATGTACCGCAGGATGCATTGTCTATTGCTAGAGCAAGACAAGTCAATAAAGAAGATTATGTGAAAAATATTCATAAAAAATAATCCAAATACCCGGAGGTTTACCATGTCTAATCGTTATGCTGATGCGAATTTAAAGATATTCTCTTTGAATTCAAACCCTGAACTTGCCAAAGAAATTGCCGATCGTATCGGAGTTGATGTAGGAAAGAGCTCTGTTAAACGTTTTAGTGACGGTGAAGTCCAAATCAATATTGAAGAAAGTATCCGCGGCTGTGATTGTTATGTTATTCAATCTACTAGTGCGCCAGTCAATGAGCACATTATGGAGCTACTCATTATGGTAGATGCACTAAAACGCGCTTCTGCGAAAACGGTCAATATTGTCATCCCTTATTACGGATATGCACGTCAAGATCGTAAGGCGAAACCTCGTGAGCCAATCACAGCGAAGCTTTTTGCGAACTTACTTGAAACAGCAGGTGCTACACGTGTCATTGCACTTGATCTTCATGCGCCGCAAATCCAAGGTTTCTTTGATATTCCAATCGATAACTTAATGGCTGTGCCAATCTTAACAAACTATTTCGAACAGAAAAACTTGAATGATATCGTTGTTGTGTCTCCTGACCACGGTGGTGTTACGCGTGCGCGCAAAATGGCGGACCGCCTGAAAGCACCAATCGCCATTATCGACAAACGTCGTCCGAAGCCGAACGTGGCTGAAGTGATGAACATCATTGGGAACATTGAAGGAAAAACGGCGATTCTCATCGATGATATCATTGATACAGCTGGTACGATTACACTTGCTGCAAATGCACTTGTGGAAAATGGAGCGGCTGAAGTCTATGCTTGTTGTACTCACCCAGTATTGTCTGGACCAGCAGTAGAACGCATTACAAACTCTAAAATTAAAGAATTAGTTGTGACAAACAGTATTCACTTAACAGATGACAAGAAAGTTGGAAAATTCATTCCGCTTTCAGTTGGGCCTTTGCTTGCAGAAGCCATCATCCGTGTACATGAAGAAGAATCTGTAAGCTACCTTTTCAGCTAATTTTCTGATTGGAAAAGGCCCTAGGCATCAGCTTGGGGTCTTTTTGCTGTGATAAATGAAAGCCAAACATGTTTAAAATGATTCAGTTATGGGTATTTATGAAAGTAGTGACAAAAAAGAAATAGGATGGTGCTGAATATGGCAACTTTAAAAGCAAATAAAAGAACTGATTTCAAACGTTCCACACTGCAAAAAATCCGTCATTCAGGACACGTTCCTGGTGTCATATACGGAAAAAATACAGACAACCTTGCTGTTTCATTAGACAGTATTGATTTATTAAAGACATTACGTGATGAAGGAAAAAACACAATCATCACATTAGACGTTGGCGGTGAAACAAAATCTGTGATGGTGACAGAATTGCAAACAGATCCGTTGAAAAATGAGCTTGTCCACGCTGATTTCCAAGTGGTCGACTTGCAGCGAGAAATTGACGCAGATGTACCTGTACAACTCATTGGAGAATCCAAAGGGGTAAAGGATGGCGGTGTCCTTCAGCAGCCACTATTTGAGCTATCTATTACAGCAAAACCAAAGGATATCCCGCAAAATATTGAAGCTGATATTACAAACTTAGAAGTAAATGACGTACTAACAGTTGGTGATCTGTCTGTTCAGTCTACGTATCAAATTAATAATGATCCAGAAGAAGTTGTTGCTTCGATCTTACCGCCTCAGCAATCAGAGGTTCCGGAGCCAGATAGTGAAGAGGAAACGCAAGAGCCTGAGGCCATTAAAGAAAAAGATGACAGCGAAGAATAACTGGTCAATTAGAGACGTAACCCTCCCGCGGTTACGTCTTTTGTGCTAGAATGAAAAGAATTCATACGTTTTGCATGAGGCAATCACATTGGCTCATTTTTTAGGCGTGTGCATGTGCGACAAAGGAGGTTATTGGTTTCATGATTGCGTTCGTTGGATTGGGTAATCCAGGAAAAGAATATGAAAAAACAAGACATAACGTCGGGTTTATGACAATAGATGAACTATCAAAAAAATGGGATATCCCATTAAATCAATCAAAATTCCATGGACAATATGGAACTGGGTTTGTTTCGGGGCAAAAGGTTCTACTTGTGAAGCCTCTTACATATATGAACTTATCGGGGGAATGTGTGCGTCCGCTGATGGATTACTATGATATACCCCTTGAACATTTGAAGGTCATCTATGATGATCTTGATTTGCCAACGGGACGGATTCGTTTGCGTACAAAAGGAAGTGCAGGCGGACATAACGGAATCAAATCGTTGATTCAGCATTTAGGTTCACCAGAGTTTGACAGATTCCGTATCGGCATTGGCCGTCCACAAAACGGCATGAAGGTCGTCGATTACGTACTAGGACGCTTCTCAGAGGAAGAACAGCCTGATATCTCATCTGCTATTCAAGCATCTGTTGAAGCTTGTGAAGCGGCTTTAACAAAGCCATTTTTAGAAGTGATGAATGATTTTAACAAGAAGGTATAAGAATGATAAGCAAAGCACATACTGATCATAAAATCTCAGCATGGGAGGATCACGTATGGCTTTGCACTATTACTGCCGGCACTGTGGTGTAAAGGTTGGCAGTCTAGATGAATCCGCTGTCCAAAGTGAAGCACTTGGATTTCATCACTTAACAAATGAGGAAAGAAACGATATGATTTCTTATAGGGAAAATGGTGATTTACATGTACAAACCATTTGTGAGGATTGCCAAGAGGCGCTCGAAAGAAATCCTGATTACCATCAGTATCATACCTTTATTCAATAAAAAGCTTTGGTGTAGATAATAGACCAAAGCGTTTTTCTGTTTTAAACAAGCAGGGAGGAGGAGCCAAATGAAAAATATACAATCATTTATCAAACAAAGTGATGATTTTCAGTCCATTTTCAATGGGCTAAAGGAAGGTTTAAAAGAACAACTGCTCGCCGGACTATCAGGCTCCGTCAGATCTTTATTTACAGCCGCCATATCAGACGAATTAAAGCGGCCGATGTTTATTGTGACACACAACTTATATCAAGCGCAGAAGGTCACAGATGATCTAGCAAGTGTGATGCCAGATCGCTCGGTCCTTCTTTATCCTGTCAATGAACTCATTGCATCTGAAATTGCTGTGGCAAGCCCTGAGCTTAGAGCGCAGCGTCTTGATGTATTGAATCGTCTCGCGAATGGAGAAAATTCGATTGTCGTGACCCCAGCAGCTGCAGTGCGTAGAATGCTTCCTCCTGTTGAGCTCTGGAAGGAGAGTCAGATCCATTTAAAGGTTGGTGAAGAAATTGATTTGGAGGCGTTTTCAAAACAACTCGTGCAAATCGGTTATGACCGGACGTCCATGGTCGCTGCGCCCGGAGACTTTAGTGTGCGCGGAGGAATCATTGACATTTATGCGTTAACGGAAGACCACCCGATCCGTATTGAGCTGTTTGATACAGAAGTGGACTCTATTCGGTCCTTCCACTCTGACACGCAACGTTCATTGGAAACACTTCAAGAAATCAAGATTGGCCCGGCGAAAGAGCTGATTGTAAGAGGGCCTGAACGAGTGAGAGCGATTGAACAGCTTGACGAAGGTCTTGCCAGCAGCTTAAAGAAATTCAACTCGGATAAACAAAAAGAACTGCTCCATCAGAATATTTCTGCTGATCGTGAGAAGCTGCTAGAAGGTATTGTGACACAAGAAATGACGAAGTATCTGTCCTATTTCTATGAAAAGCCTGCTAGTTTGCTAGATTATACATCGCAGGATACGATTATCATTCTAGATGAAATCAGCAGAATTCAGGAGATGGAAGAACAGCTTGAACAGGAAGAAGCAGATTGGACAATTAGTCTGCTGGAAGAAGGGAATATCCTGCATGATCTAGCCCTTTCCTTCCCATTTCAAGAGCTGTTCAATCAGCAATCGAGATCGATTCTGTACTATTCCTTATTTTTGAGACATGTTCAGCAGACCAATCCGCAAAATATCGTCAATGTATCTAGTAAGCAAATGCAGAATTTCCACGGGCAGATGAATGTGCTTGCAAGTGAAATTGAACGCTACAAAAAGCAGAATTATACGGTTGTCTTTTTAGGTGCAGATGAAGAGCGGACAGAGAAGTTGTCATCTGTCTTGCATGATTATGACATTGAAGCAGCTCTTGCTAAACCTGATGCTGAGCTTGTCAGCGGGCAAGTATATATTTTACAAGGTGAGCTTCAAACCGGTTTTGAACTACCTTTATCCAAGATTGCTGTCATTACAGAGGGTGAACTTTTCAAGAAACGTGTGAAGAAGCAGGCACGTAAGCAAAAGCTGACAAACGCAGAGCGAATCAAAAGCTATTCAGAACTGCAAGTGGGCGATTATGTGGTGCACATTAACCACGGGATCGGTAAGTATTTAGGAATTGAAACGCTTGAAATTGGCGGCATTCATAAAGATTATTTAAATATTCATTATCAAGGAAGCGACAAGCTTTATGTCCCCGTTGAACAAATTGATCAGGTGCAGAAGTATGTAGGGTCAGAAGGAAAAGAACCAAAGCTATACAAACTAGGCGGTAGCGACTGGAAACGTGTGAAGAAAAAAGTAGAATCATCTGTGCAGGACATTGCAGATGATCTGATTAAGCTGTACGCAGAACGTGAAGCAAGCAAAGGGTATGCTTTCTCGCCTGACCATGAGATGCAGCGCCAGTTTGAATCTGCATTCCCTTACCAAGAAACAGATGATCAAATTCGCTCGATTCATGAAATCAAGCAAGACATGGAGCGGGAGCGCCCGATGGATCGTCTGCTTTGTGGAGATGTGGGCTATGGAAAAACAGAGGTGGCGATTCGAGCGGCCTTCAAAGCCATTGCTGACGGGAAGCAGGTGGCACTGCTTGTACCAACAACGATCTTAGCGCAGCAGCATTTTGACACGATTATGGACAGATTCCAAGACTATCCTGTTAAAATCGCTCAGCTTAGCCGCTTCCGTACACGAAAAGAAACAACAGAAACCTTAAAAGGGCTGAAAAACGGAACGATTGATATGGTCATTGGGACGCATCGCCTTCTTTCAAAAGACATTGTGTACAAGGATTTAGGACTGTTAATTATCGATGAAGAGCAGCGCTTCGGTGTGACGCATAAAGAGAAAATTAAACAAATGAAAGCCAATATTGATGTGCTGACGTTAACGGCAACGCCAATTCCTCGTACGCTTCATATGTCGATGCTTGGCGTACGTGACTTATCTGTTATTGAAACACCACCTGAGAACCGTTTCCCAGTTCAAACCTATGTTGTCGAGTACAATGGTGCGTTAGTTAGAGAAGCCATTGAGCGAGAACTGGCAAGAGGCGGTCAAGTGTACTTCCTTTATAACCGAGTGGAGGATATTGAACGAAAAGCAGATGAAATCTCGATGCTTGTTCCAGACGCAAAAGTAAGCTACGCACACGGGAAAATGAGTGAGAACGAGCTGGAATCCGTGATGATTAATTTCCTAGAAGGTGAATCGGATGTACTCGTTAGTACAACCATTATCGAAACGGGCGTAGACATACCAAATGTGAACACGCTCATTGTTCATGATGCTGATAAAATGGGGCTTTCGCAGCTGTACCAGTTAAGAGGACGAGTTGGGCGCTCGAATCGTGTGGCCTATGCTTATTTCACTTATCGAAAAGATAAAGTGCTTTCTGAAGTAGCTGAGAAAAGACTTCAAGCCATTAAAGAATTCACTGAGCTTGGGTCAGGCTTTAAAATTGCGATGCGTGATTTAACAATTCGAGGAGCAGGGAACTTACTTGGTGCACAGCAGCATGGATTTATTGATTCTGTTGGCTTCGACCTTTACTCTCAAATGCTGAAAGAAGCCATTGAAGAAAGAAGAGGCGATACGACTGCTCAAGAAAAATTTGAGCCGGAAATTGACCTCCAAATTGACGCCTACATTCCAGATAGCTATATTTCTGATGGCAAACAAAAGATCGAGATGTATAAACAGTTTAGAGCGATTGGATCAATAGAAGAGCGGAAAGAGCTTCAAGATGAAATGATTGACCGATTCGGAGAATATCCGCAAGAAGTGGCTGATTTGTTCACGATTGCGACGATGAAGGTGTACGCTGTGCAGGAACGTGTCGAGTTGATCAAGATGGAGAAAGGCATTGTTAGACTCACTCTCGATGAAAAAGCAAGCAGCGACATCGATGGTCAAAAATTATTTGAGCTTGGCAGTCAATATGGACGTGATATCGGTCTTGGCATGGAAGGCAGCAAGCTGATTATTTCTGTCCAAACAAAAGGCAAGAAAACGGAGGAGTGGCTTGAAGTCATTCTTCGTATGCTTCGAGGTCTTCAAGATGTGAAAAAAGAAACCATTCCATCTTCATAAAATTTTGTTGGTCTCTCGTGTATATTACGTTTGATGTGACGGATACTAATCTCAGGGTCAAGTGGTGAATGTTGCATAAAGTGGACGCTTTTGTTCCATTCACCCAACACATCATCAAACGAAAGAGAGGCAGCAGTGAATGAAAGCAACTGGAATTGTACGCCGCATCGATGATCTAGGTAGAGTGGTTATACCGAAGGAGATTCGCAGAACATTGCGCATCCGGGAAGGAGATCCACTTGAGATTTTTGTCGACCGCGATGGAGAAGTGATTTTGAAGAAGTATTCACCGATTAGTGAGCTAGGAGACTTTGCGAAGGAATATGCTGATGCATTATTCGACAGTTTGGGTCATTCTATCCTCATCTGTGATCGTGATACGTATATTGCTGTATCCGGTAGTTCAAAAAAAGAGTATTTAAACAAATCCATTAGTGATTTACTTGAACGAACAATGGATCAGCGTAATTCTGTATTAGAGGACAGCAAGAAAGAAATTCAGCTTGTGGATGGTATTGATGATGATGTATCAGCTTATACCATTGCACCTATTGTTGCAAACGGAGATCCAATTGGCGCCGTCGTCTTATTTTCTAAAGAGCGTTCAATGGGAGAAGTGGAGCATAAAGCGGCAGAAACGGCAGCTGGCTTCTTAGCCCGTCAAATGGAACATTAGGTCTAATAAATCTATATCATTTTGATAAAACGAAAGAATGCCGATGAAATCATCTGATTTTGTCGGCGTTTTTTATATGGGATGAAACAAAACAATGAATGTATCGTCTACTCCTTAGAAAGAAACGGCTTGCCAGTCACGTATGATATAATGAGTGCGTTTAAATGCAGGTATATTTTTTGATTGAACATAAAGGAGTCATCCATGAAAAATGCTGTAAATCAGCCGCATTGGCTTTTCCAAGGTGCGGTGATTTTAACCATCGCAGGCTTGTTATCAAAGGTACTGAGTGCCGTATATCGTGTCCCTTTTCAAAATATCGTAGGAGACACAGGTTTTTATATTTATCAGCAGGTCTATCCCTTTCTTGGCATTGCGATCATGCTCGGCACCACTGGTTTTCCTGTGATGGTGTCCAAGCTCCTGAGCGAGCATGGTGAGGAGAATCGCCGAATCATTACAAAGGTATCTTTGGTGTATATCACTTTGCTGAGCTTGGCCTTATTTCTTTGTTTATACATAGGAGCAGGCACAATTGCGAATCTCATGGCGGACAGTCAATTAATGTTGCTCATCCAGATGAGTTCGTTTGTGTTTTTATTTCTGCCGCTTACCGTGATGCTGAGGGGTGTTTTTCAGAGTGATGGGCTGATGCTCCCCACTGCGGTCTCTCAATTGGCTGAGCAACTCATCAGAGTAGGCGTCCTGCTTGTTTTATCTTTCTATTTTGTGAGACATGGCTATTCGCTTTATGAAACAGGAGCGGGTGCGGTGTTCTCTTCTATAGCTGGAAGTGCGGCTTCACTCATTTTGCTTCTTTTCCTTTGGCTGACCTATCGGAAGCGGTCGTCAGCGAGCAAGACATTAAAACAGGCTACACTGCGGAAAAAAGATGTGCTGAAGAGTTTGGTGCTGTATACATTGACGATTTGTGTGAGTGGATTGCTGATCCTATGGATGCAAATGATCGATGCTTTTCACTTGTATGCGCTACTGCGCAGTGAGGGACTGAGTGAAGCAGCTGCAAAGGCGGCAAAAGGCGTATATGACCGAGGTCAGCCGTTCCTGCAGCTCGGGACGGTGTTTGCAATTAGTATCGGGACGTCTCTTGTTCCGTTTTTGTCGTCGGCCTTAAGAAAAGGGCAGCATAAAGCAATTCGTGAAAAAGTAAGTACATCGTTTAAGGCAACATCGGTGCTGGGGATTGGTTCAGCTGTCGGTCTTATATGTATTTTATCGTCTGTGAACATCATGCTTTTTCGTAATGACTTAGGGACAGATGCGCTGCAAATATTTTGCATATCCATTGCCTTTACATCAATGGCGATTACGCAAACCGCTTTACTTCAGGGTCTGGGACATACCGTGTATCCGGCTGTCGTGGTCCTGATTAGTGTACTGGTGAAATGGGGGCTGACGCTGGCTCTTGTCCCGTTATTCGGCATTTATGGAGCCGCATGGTCGACTGTTTGTGGGTTTCTCGCCGCCGCTGCGCTCAATGCGGTGTATTTGAAGCATAAAGGGTGGATTTCAATAAGAGAGCTATTCCCAGTGAAAATTCTTTTATCAGCAGCATTCATGGCTGTCGTTTTAATTGGATATCAGGCATTGTTTTCTTGGGTCATTCCCTTTGAGAAACGTCCGTTTTCTGTTTTAGAGAGCCTGACTTCAGTTTTTATTGGTGGTTTCGCCTTTTTATATAGTATTCTTAAGCTAGACGTATTTACGGAAGAGGAATGGAGACTCATTCCATTAGGAGAAAAGATTTTATATTTTAAACAGATGAGAGGGAATCGAAATGGCAGGTAAGATTACAGTCGTTGGTCTTGGGGCAGGCGACATGGATCAGCTGACGCTCGGTGTATATAAGCAGCTGAAGCAGGCGAAAGAAGTATACATGAGAACGCAGGATCATCCACTCACCGCAGAATTGATGCAGGAGGTCCCGTCTCTGACCTTTTTTGATGAGATTTATGAAAAGCATGATCAGTTTGATGCAGTGTATGAGGAAATCACAGACATTCTCTTCCGAGAGGCTGAGGAGAAAGATATTGTGTATGCAGTACCAGGTCACCCGTTTGTGGCGGAAAAGACAGTGCAGCTTCTTGTTTCACAACAGAAGAAGCGCGGGGTTGAGGTGTACGTGGCTGGTGGACAAAGCTTTTTGGATGCGACGTTTAATTCCTTACAGATTGACCCGATTGAAGGGCTGCAATTCGTTGACGCTGGGGATATGAGAGCGGATGATCTGAAGTTGACCCAGCATGTGCTGATCTGTCAGGTATATGATCAGATGACAGCCTCGAATGTGAAGCTGACCCTCATGGAAAAGCTACCTGACGATTATGAAGTCTTTATCGTAACGGCAGCTGGAAGCAGTCAGGAGCAGATTACAGGTGTTCCTTTATTTGAACTTGATCGAGATGTGTCGATAAATAACTTAACGAGTGTTTATGTACCTCCCATTCAAGATGAAAAGCTGCTCTATCAGCAATTTGACACTTTCCGTGAAGTCATTCGTACATTAAGAGGTCCTGGCGGCTGTCCTTGGGATCAAAAACAAACGAATGAGTCGCTCAAACCATATTTAATTGAAGAATGTTATGAGCTGCTGGAAGCCATAGATGAAGACGATCCAGATCATATGGTTGAAGAACTCGGAGATGTACTGCTTCAAGTTTTACTCCATGCTCAAATTGGTGAAGATGATGGTTATTTCTCAATGGATGACGTCATTCAGCATGTGACAGAAAAAATGATTCGACGACATCCGCATGTGTTCGGTGATACGGATGTGTCTGAAGCATCAGATGTCGTCGCCAACTGGGAAAAAATCAAGCAGCAGGAAAAACCGGAGCGTGCAGCATCTATTTTGCAATCCATTCCAACGACTCTTCCAGCTTTAACAAAAGCCTATAAGCTCCAAAAGAAAGCAGCAAAAGTGGGCTTCGACTGGACAGAAGTAGAGGATATTTGGAACAAATACGAAGAGGAAAAGCAGGAATTCCTTGTGGAAGTGGCAGATAAGACGGATGAAGGTGCAACAAAGCAGATGAAGGATGAATTTGGGGATCTTTTGTTTGTTCTCGTAAACATTGGAAGATTTTATCATCTAGAGCCTGAAACCGCCCTCTCTTCTGCAAACACAAAATTCATGCGGCGCTTTCAGCATATTGAACAAAAAGCAAAGGATATAGGGCGTTCACTAGAGGACTTGACCCTAGAAGAAATGGACGATCTGTGGAACGATGCCAAACGCATAGAAAGAGGTGAACACACATGAGACTAGATAAATTCTTAAAAGTGTCTCGTTTAATCAAAAGAAGAACATTGGCAAAAGAAGTAGCCGATCAAGGGAGAATTTCCATTAATGGCACGCAGGCGAAAGCCAGCTCTGACGTGAAAGAAGGGGACGAGCTTCAAATTCGTTTTGGCCAAAAGCTTGTGACTGTTCAAGTCAACGAGTTAAAAGACACAACGAAAAAAGAAGAAGCTGCTGGCATGTATACCGTGCTAAAAGAAGAGAAAACAGCAGAATAGGGCTTGTTCTAAATGTCCCGCCTGTCACATACAATGCAGTAACAATGCAAGTATGAGATATGGGGGATGTATAAATGAATCAATATTATAATCAACCTCAAGGCACGAAGTTGTCATCAGAAGCCGAGCATCATGTCACAATGCGCAACAGAAAGCATTTAGATATTACCGGAGTCAAACAAGTCGAGAGCTTTGATAATGAAGAATTTCTGCTTGAGACTGTCATGGGAGTCCTCGCCATTCGCGGAGAAAATCTGCAAATGAAAAACTTAGATGTAGAAAAGGGTGTTGTGTCCATTAAAGGGCGTGTCTTTGACTTAATCTATGTAGATGAGCAGCACGGGGAGAAAGCTAAAGGATTTTTTAGCAAGCTGTTTAAATGACACTGACGGTCCAGTTTTATACGATGCTTTCGATGGCGGCGATGGGCATCTGGCTGGGCGCATCGCTGGATACGTACAAGCTGTTTGTGAACCGGGAAAAAACAGCAAAATGGCTGCTGGTCATTCACGACCTCCTTTTTTGGGTGGTGCAGGGTCTCTTATTCTTTTATGTCCTGCTGCTGACCAATGAGGGAGAATTCAGGCTTTATATTTTTCTAGCTGTTGCTTTAGGTTTCTCGATGTACCAGGCATTGATGAAACAGCTGTATATGAACATCCTCAAGTTTGTGATGAGGTGTATTTATCAGACTGTTCTCGTCCTGAAAAGGCTGATCATGTCGATGGTTTTCCAGCCCATTCGCTGGATCGTTGGTTTGATCATAAGTGCTCTTCTGTTCTTGTTCCACTCGCTCTTACGCCTTGTTCGTTTTGCGTTTCGACTCGTGTGGAAGGTGCTGTATATTGTTTGTTATCCGCTTATTTGGTTACTCAATGTAACCATTATTCATCGAATTCCCGAAAAATGGCGAACATCAATGAGGTTGTTTTTCTCAAAAGGAGCAGGAATTTTACAAGGGATCAAGAAAGTATCTCGTACCATGAAAACGAAATGGAAACAATTCTGGACAAAGTAAGAGAGGAGGCCTTCATCCTTGAACGAGAGAAAAAGAAATATCGCACAAATTCAAAATGATTATCAAAAACAAATGGAACAGCAAGCGCAGCGCTTAAAACGCAAACGCCGGGGACTCCTTAGAAGGCTTACCGTGTTTGGAGTCATTGTGCTCATGTTTGCTGTTTTGGTAACAAGTGCCCTCTGGTCGCAATCGTCTGCATTGAAAGAAAAAGAAGAGAAGAAGGTTGCGCTTGAAAAAGAATTGAAGCAATTACAAACAAAGCAGGAAGATATTTCTGATGAAATCAAAAAGCTGAAAAGCAAAGAATACGTACTCGAACTGGCACGACGGGACTATTATATGTCTAAAAAAGGCGAAAAAATCTTTGATGTGGGCAATAAGAGCGATTAGCCTTGTTGACACTTAAAATTCAGTTTATGTATAATTGAACAAATGAGATTTTTTTATAAGTCTAAGGAGGAGCACTTTTTTTATGTCGATTGAAGTTGGCAGCAAGTTACAAGGGAAAGTTACGGGCATTACAAATTTTGGAGCTTTTGTGGAGTTGCCAGGCGGTTCAACTGGTCTCGTTCATATCAGTGAGGTAGCCGATAACTATGTAAAAGATATTAATGAGCATTTAAAAGTCGGTGAACAAGTTGAAGTGAAAGTGATTAACGTTGAAAAAGACGGTAAAATCGGCTTGTCCATTAAAAAAGCAAAAGATCGTCCTCAACAACAACAATCAAGACCGAGCAGAAATGATTTCCGTCCGAAGGAATCGTTTGAGCAAAAAATGAACAAATTCTTAAAAGATAGTGAAGACCGCTTAACATCTTTAAAACGTAACACGGAATCAAAACGTGGGGGACGCGGAGCAAGAAGAGGTTAACTTGTTGCTGCTTTCTATATATCTTTCACAACAAAGCACCTGCTGTTTAGCGGGTGCTTTTTTTCAATACAAATTCAACGTTTTTTGTGCATTTGCCATTTAATTTAAAACTTCCTATTGACGGACAAGCGAATCCTTTGTATTATAGTTCTTGTGCTTCTTAGCGCATTTTACATTATGGCGGTGTAGCTCAGCTGGCTAGAGCGTACGGTTCATACCCGTGAGGTCGGGGGTTCGATCCCCTCCGCCGCTATCCTTTTAAAAAGAACAATAAGCAAGGCCCGTTGGTCAAGCGGTTAAGACACCGCCCTTTCACGGCGGTAACACGGGTTCGAATCCCGTACGGGTCATCTTCAAAACAGCTTTCTATAGGAAAGCTGTTTTTTTGTGCTTTCGTAAAATTCTGATGAAAGACATCGACTTTCAAGAAAGTATGCCTTTTTGGCAAATAAAGCGTCGAACGTTTTATGGAAACGACAACTTCTTTTGACAAAATTTCTTTTTCACCTTCGCTATAATGACAAGCAACGAATATCAGGTGGGGGATGAAAAGATGGAAAAACTAGAAAGAAGAACTGATTTAACGGGAGCCGGGTTTGAAAGAATCAGTGCAGGGTTAAAAAAGATGAAAAACCTGTTTCTTCATCATACGCATTCTCTTTTTTTCTATAAAGGGTTTATTTATGTTGTTCTGGGCTTTTTATTGGGACGAGCCTTTATCTTATCTGAAATTATGCCGTTTGCATTGCCTTTCTTTGGGTCCATGCTGCTCATTAAAAGGGATAAAGCGATGCTTGCTTGTCTTGCTTTACTCGCTGGAGCGATGACGATATCACCTCAAAATGCATTATTCGTGTTTGCGTCATTGATCGTGTTCCTCCTCATGTCAAAGGTCGTTTCATTCATCATCAAAGACCCGGTGAAAACATTACCGGTTGTAATTGTGCTCTCAATGCTGATAACCAGGGGAGCTTTTGTATACCTCGAGCAGGGTGCGGTTCAAAGCTATGACTATGTGATGGCAGGGGTTGAAGCTGGACTTGCCTTCATTTTGACACTGATTTTTCTTCAAAGTTTGCCGATTTTTACAGTCAGGAAAATCAAACACTCCTTAAAGGTTGAAGAAATTATTTGCTTTATGATATTAATCGCTTCAGTTTTAACAGGTCTGGCTGGGATCACATTTCAAGGAATGCAGGCAGAGCATATTTTGTCACGATATGTAGTGCTGAGCTTTGCCTTTATTGGAGGAGCGAGTATTGGTTGTACAGTGGGTGTTGTAACTGGATTAATTCTTGGTCTCGCCAACATCGGCAACCTTTATCAGATGAGTCTGCTTGCCTTTTCGGGCTTATTAGGCGGATTACTAAAAGAGGGGAAAAAAGCAGGAGCCGCCATCGGCTTGATTGTGGGTTCTTTACTAATCTCCCTCTACGGTGAAGGGTCAGCAGGGCTAATGACCACGCTATATGAATCACTCATCGCAGTTGCACTGTTTTTGCTCACGCCACAGTCAGTAACGTCCAAGGTGGCAAAATATATTCCTGGTACGGTAGAGCATGTACAGGAACAGCAGCAATATGCCAGAAAAGTACGAGACGTGACAGCAAAAAAGGTAGATCAATTCTCTAATGTATTTCATGCGCTGTCTGAGAGTTTTGCGACATTTTACGAATCCATTCCTGAGGAAAAGAAGCAGGAAGAGGATGTAGATCTTTTTTTAAGTACGATCACAGAACGTTCCTGTCAAACGTGCTATAAGAAAAATAAATGCTGGGTGCAGAACTTTGATACAACCTATGAACTCATGAAACAAGTTATGCATGAATCTGATGAAAAAACGTACGAGCATAACCGGAAGTTGAAAAAGAAATTCAGTCAGCACTGCTCAAAATCAAAGCATGTAGAAGAATTGATTGAAGAGGAGATTGCTTACTATAAAGCAAATCAGACCTTAAAGAAAAAGGTCCAAGACAGCAGGCGCCTTGTGGCCGAACAACTGATGGGTGTTTCGCAAGTCATGGAGGATTTTTCCCGGGAAATAAAACGAGAAAGAGAGCAGCATTTTATTCAGGAAGAGCAGATGATAGAAGCACTTCAGAACTTTGGAATTGAAATTCAGCAAGTTGAAATTTATAGCTTAGAACAGGGAAATGTTGATATAGAGATGAGAATTCCCTATTGCCAAGGTCATGGGGAATGCGAAAAAATCATCGCTCCAATGCTCTCGGATATTTTAGAAGAACAAGTTTTAGTCAAAGCAGAGCAGTGTGCGGAGCATCCAACAGGTTATTGTCATGTTGTATTCGGTTCTGCAAAATCGTATCGAGTGTCTACAGGTGTAGCACATGCAGCGAAAGGCGGAGGATTAGTATCTGGAGACAGCTACAGCATGATGGAGCTGGGTGCAGGTAAATATGCCGCAGCTATTAGTGATGGGATGGGAAATGGAGCAAGAGCCCATTTTGAAAGCAATGAAACGATCAAGTTGTTAGAAAAAATCTTGGCGTCTGGTATTGATGAAAAAGTAGCGATTAAAACGATTAATAGCATTTTATCTTTACGGACAACAGATGAAGTCTATTCCACATTAGACTTATCCATCATTGATTTACAGGATGCGAGCTGTAAGTTCCTCAAGATTGGCTCCACCCCAAGTTTTATTAAACGTGGTGATCAAGTGATGAAGGTACAGGCCAGCAACTTGCCTATTGGCATTATTGATGAATTTGAAGTAGAAGTGGTGAGTGAACAGATGAAGGCAGGAGATCTCCTTATCATGATGAGCGACGGTATCTTTGAAGGACCAAAGCATATCGAAAATCATGATTTATGGGTCAAACGAAAAATGAAGAGCTTTAAAACAGAAGATCCGCAAGAGATTGCTGATTTATTAATGGAGGAGGTCATTCGCACAAGAGCAGGTCAAATCGATGACGATATGACGGTTGTCGTCATTAGGCTCGACCACAATACACCAAAATGGGCATCCATTCCGACCGGTACATTCTATCTCCAGAAACAAGAGATTTCTTGAAATATCGTATAATATGAATTTCTTCTGGCGATGATGGGGATATAAGCATTCAGTTACAATCCCAGGAGGAATGAAGATGCGAAAAGGTCACGTAAACCAAATCTTACTGATTACAGATGGCTGCTCAAATCATGGGGAAGACCCACTTGCGATTGCCGCATTGGCAAAGGAGCAAGGGATCACAGTCAATGTCATTGGCATTATGGAAGAGAACAGACACGATCATGAAGCGATGAAAGAAGTAGAGGGGATTGCTCTAGCAGGCGGAGGCATTCATCAGGTTGTCTACGTTCAGCAATTGTCCCAAACCGTACAAATGGTGACAAAAAAGGCGATGACGCAAACGTTACAAGGTGTTGTGAATAAAGAATTGCAGCAAATTCTTGGCAAAGATACTGAAATTGAAGAACTTCCCCCAGATAAGCGTGGAGAAGTGATGGAGGTTGTGGACGAGCTCGGTGAGACGGTTCATCTTCAAGTGCTTGTGCTTGTGGATACGAGTGCAAGTATGAAACCGAAGTTGCCAACGGTCAAAGAAGCACTCATCGATCTCTCTATTAGTCTAAATTCGAGAATTGGTGAAAATCAGTTTGGGATGTGTGTATTTCCCGGGAAAAACTCAGATGCAGAAATTGTGTTGAACTGGACGCCTCGGTTCGATTCGTTATCATCGATTTTCCCGAAGCTGACAACAGGAGGAATTACACCGACAGGACCAGCAATTCGAGAAGCACTCCAGCATTTCAAATCAGTTCGTTCACGAAAAGGGCTGCTTGAAGCGAAGGAAGAACATGATGAATTCGGCTTCTAACATCCCATTAGGTACAATGATAAAGGGAAAGTGGCATCACCAACATTACCGCATTGTAAAAGAGCTGGGAAAAGGGGCGAACGGTGTGGTTTATCTGGCCGAATCGCCAAAGGGGCAAGTGGCCCTTAAAGTGAGTGATGACAGTATGCTCATTGCATCTGAAGTCAATGTATTAAAATCCTTTTCAAAGGCTCCTGTGAAAACCATGGGGCCTTCTTTTTATGATATGGATGATGCTCTTTATCCTGGAATGTCAGAGAAACGGTCGTTTTATGTCATGGAGTATGTCAGAGGGCCATTGCTACTTGAATTTGTGAAACAAAAAGGCGATGAATGGATCGTCGTTCTCATGATTCAACTGTTGTCTAACCTTGCTCACTTACATAAGGAAGGCTGGATCTTCGGTGACTTGAAGCCTGATAATCTCATCGTTTCAGGCCCCCCAGCTACGATTCGATGTATTGATGTTGGAGGAACAACGAAGGCAGGAAGGGCGATTAAGGAATACACCGAGTTTTTTGACCGCGGCTACTGGGGCTTCGGTACAAGAAAAGCAGAACCTTCTTATGATCTATTTGCTTTAAGTATGGTCATGGTGAACTGTGCCTATAAAAAAGAATTTAAAAAAGGGGCAGAACCAGAAAAGCAGCTTTATCGGGCGATTGAAGGACATCCTTTATTAAAGCGATATGAGAGGGTGTTAAAGGCGGCTCTCCAAGGCAAATTTCAATCAGCGGCAGACATGAAAAGCGCGATGCTGAAAGAAGGACAATTGCTTGCTTCAAGAAAATCACGACAAAAGAAGCCATCACAGCAAACTAGGCAAAAGCCAGCTGTTTCCCAACATCAACAGGCCGCACCTTCACGATCAAGAGTTGCTGCTGCGAAAAGAACATCAGTACGCAAAAAATCAGGCGGGCTTTTTGAAACCATTCTCATCTTATGCAGTGTGCTCGCTCTTTACTGTGCCTATGTGGTTTTATTCCTATTATAGAGCTGTAAAAAAGCAGGCTTCTTCTTTGCTTGGAGCTAATGAAAGTGATAGGATATGTATATCTTTAAATTACCTGCTCTTTGTGAGGAGGAAGTTGTGAATAGAATTGAATCTTTTTTGAAAAAACATGATGTTTTCCTTGAAAATACGACAGTCATTGTCGGGGTTTCTGGCGGACCAGATTCTATGCTCTTGCTGCATGAACTAAACAAACGTCGAAAAGGTTCCTTTCAGCTGATTGCAGCCCATGTAGATCACATGTTCAGAGGAGAAGAATCCTTTGCTGATTTGGCATTTGTTGAAGCGTACTGTAAAGAGCATGAGATCCTTTTTGAATCGGCTCGTATACAGGTCACCCAATATGCAAAAGAAAACCGCTTAAACAAACAGGCAGCTGCAAGAGAGTGCAGATATGCTTTCTTTCGTCAATTGATGGAACAGTACAACGCTCAATTTATAGCGCTTGCACATCATGGAGACGATCAAGTAGAAACAATGGTGATGAGGCTGACAAGAGGGACTGTTGGAATAGGACTCGCAGGTATGCAAGCAAAGCGCCCTTTTCAAGAAGGGTGGCTGATTCGTCCGCTGATTGGATATTCTAAGGATGATGTACTCACTGCTTGCGAAAAAGAACAAGTTCCTTATGTCATTGATCAAAGCAATCACACCGATGACTACTTGAGAAACCGGATCAGAAGACACGTTCTTCCCGTGTTAAAAGAAGAGGCACCTCATGTGCATGAAAGCTTTCAGTTTGTAAGTGACATGCTGACTGAGGATGAGCAGTACTTGCAGGCATTAACAAAGGATCAAATGCATCAAGTCATTACGAATCAAACGCCTAAGCAAATTGAGATCAAAACGAAGCCTTTGCTTGACCTGCCTTTGCCTTTACAAAGAAGAGGCATTCAACTAATATTAAACTATCTTTATGAAAACACTCAATCAGCGTTTTCAAACCAGCATATTCTAGGGACTTTGGACTGGTTATCTCATACTGATCAACCGTCTGGATCATTAGATTTGCCAAAAGGTTTACAAGCTGTCAAATCTTATGATCACTGTATGTTTACCTTTGAACGATCGCTTGTCATAGATCAGTCATATACTCATCATTTAAAAGGTGAGCTTGGCGAGGAACTTTTTCTCCCGAATGGACAGTCTATCTTGGTATCAAATCATGTTCCGAAGGATGCACGGAACGGAAACTATTTTTTCTTGCTTCAAAAAGATCATGTTCGTCTTCCTTTGATCATTCGCTCACGAAAAAACGGTGATCGAATCAAACTAAAAGGGATGAATGGATCAAAAAAGGTGAAAGATATATTTATTGATAAAAAAGTGCCTCTTGCAGAAAGAGACAGCTGGCCGATCGTCACTGACTCGGATCATCAAATCATCTGGATCCCAGGTCTGAAAAAATCCGTTTTTGAAGAAATTGATATGACAAACAGCGATCTCATTGTATTACAATATAGACAGCACGAAAATTTGTAGGGGGCAAGCAAAAGCATGAAACAAGATATTGAAAAGATTTTGATCTCAGAAGAAGAGATCCAGCTAAAAGTGAAGGAACTGGGTGCAACATTAACCAGCGATTATGATGGTAAATTTCCCCTGGCTATTGGTGTTTTGAAAGGGGCTCTTCCATTCATGGCAGACCTGATCAAACACATTGATACATATTTAGAGCTTGATTTTATGGATGTATCTAGCTACGGAAAGTCTACCGTATCTTCTGGAGAAGTGAAGATCATCAAAGATCTAGATACTTCTGTTGAAGGAAGAGATATTCTAATTATGGAAGATATCATCGACAGTGGGTTAACTTTGAGTTATCTGGTAGAGCTTTTCCGATACCGTAAAGCAAACTCCATTAAAATTGTGACATTGCTTGATAAACCAAGCGGCCGCAAAGCAGACATCAAAGCAGATTATGTTGGGTTTGAAGTACCAGATGCATTTGTTGTTGGCTATGGATTGGATTTTGCCGAACGTTACCGAAACCTCCCGTATATTGGAGTGTTAAAACCATCTGTTTACGAAGGCTAATGAGCACACGTTTACATGAGGTTATTGGTTGTGTTGGAATGATTTTCTATGATACTATTGAACATAGTTGTGCTTACTGTGGGAGGAGGTAAGGAATGAATCGGGTTTTTCGTAATACGATTTTTTATATACTTATTTTATTACTTGTGATAGGGGTTGTCAGTTGGTTAGGATCCCCTAATCAAAAGCCTGAGAACATGTCTTACAGCAAATTTTCGCAAAATTTAAGTGCGGGAAAAGTGGAGAGTATCTCCATCCAGCCTGTAAGAGGGGTTTATGAAATTCGTGGTCAATTAGATGGCGCGAAGAAAGATGAATACTTCATTACCCACGTTCCAGACGGTCAAGGAGTTGACCAAATTTACAGTGCACTGAAGAATACAGATGTAAAAGTAGAACCAGCACCTGAAACAAATGGATGGCTGCAAGTTCTGACAACCATCATTCCATTCATCATCATCTTTATCCTGTTCTTCTTCTTATTGAACCAAGCTCAAGGCGGTGGAAGCCGTGTCATGAACTTTGGTAAGAGTAAGGCGAAGCTTTACACAGAAGAGAAGAAACGTGTGAAATTTAAAGATGTTGCCGGTGCGGATGAAGAAAAACAAGAGCTCGTAGAAGTGGTTGAATTCTTAAAAGATCCACGTAAATTTGCGGAGCTTGGCGCAAGAATCCCTAAAGGGGTTTTACTAGTAGGACCTCCAGGTACAGGTAAAACATTGCTTGCGAGAGCATCTGCAGGAGAAGCAGGCGTTCCTTTCTTCAGCATCAGTGGTTCTGACTTCGTCGAGATGTTCGTCGGTGTCGGTGCATCACGTGTACGTGATTTGTTTGAAAATGCGAAAAAGAATGCACCTTGCTTAATCTTTATTGATGAGATTGATGCAGTGGGTCGTCAGCGTGGAGCAGGTCTTGGCGGTGGTCATGATGAGCGTGAACAAACGCTTAACCAGCTTCTTGTTGAAATGGATGGTTTTAGTGCCAACGAAGGGATTATTATCATTGCTGCAACGAACCGTGCAGATATCCTAGATCCTGCATTGCTGCGTCCGGGACGTTTTGACCGTCAAATTACGGTTGACCGCCCAGATGTCATTGGCCGTGAAGAAGTACTGAAGGTTCATGCGAAAAACAAACCGCTTGATGATACAGTCAACCTGAAAGCCATTGCAAGCAGAACACCAGGTTTCTCAGGGGCAGATCTTGAGAACTTACTAAACGAAGCAGCGCTTGTTGCTGCCCGTCAAAACAAAAAGAAAATTGATATGCGTGATATCGACGAAGCAACTGACCGTGTCATTGCTGGACCGGCTAAGAAAAGCCGTGTCATTTCTAAGAAAGAACGCAATATCGTGGCGTACCACGAAGCAGGTCATACCGTCATTGGACTTGTCCTTGACGAAGCTGACATGGTGCATAAAGTAACGATCGTTCCTCGTGGTCAGGCAGGCGGATATGCGGTCATGCTTCCAAGAGAAGACCGTTATTTCCAAACGAAGCCAGAGCTTCTTGATAAAATCGTCGGCTTGCTCGGCGGTCGTGTTGCAGAGGAAATTACGTTTGGTGAAGTAAGTACAGGCGCTCACAACGACTTCCAGCGTGCAACAGGCATTGCAAGAAGAATGGTCACAGAGTTCGGTATGTCTGATAAACTTGGTCCTCTACAATTCGGTCAAGCACAAGGAGGTCAAGTATTCCTTGGCCGTGATTTCAACAACGAGCCGAATTATAGTGAAGCGATCGCTTATGAAATTGACCAAGAAGTTCAGCGCTTCATCAAAGAAAGCTACGAACGTGCGAAACAAATTCTCACTGAGAATAAAGATAAGCTAGAAATCATCGCACAAGCTCTTCTAGAAGTGGAAACATTAGATGCTGAACAAATTAAATCTCTTTACGATACTGGAAAGCTTCCAGAGCGTGTATACGCAGATGACGAAGAGAAAAACGATGATGTGAAAGTGAACATCAAGAAAAAAGAAGAAGACGAGGAGATTTAATCTCCTTCTATAAAAAGCTGTCGGGCTCACCGGCAGCTTTTTTTATTTCGATTCATGAATGGATCGGTTTCGAATTGTTTACAAATGGAACTCAATTCGTGTATGGTATGATAGAAAGTCGAAAAATGCTCTTTTTGAGACACTATTCAAAGTGGTGATGAAGTTGTTACTCGTGATAGATGTAGGAAACACAAATACCGTTTTAGGTGTTTATCATAATGGCGATTTGAACTACCATTGGCGGATTGAAACAAGCCGTCATAAAACAGAAGATGAATTTGGTATGGCAATCCGATCCTTATTTGACTATGTAGGGCTGATGTTTGACCAGATAGAAGGGATTATCATTTCTTCTGTTGTCCCGCCAATGATGTTTGCTCTGGAAAGAATGTGCGAAAAGTATTTTCACATTACTCCTCAAATCGTTGGGCCTGGCATGAAGACTGGATTAAACATTATGTGTGACAATCCAAAGGAAGTCGGCGCTGATCGAATTGTGAACGCAGTGGCAGCCATTCACCTGTATGGGGCCCCTCTCATTGTGGTAGACTTTGGAACAGCCACAACCTACTGCTATATCAATGAACAAAAACAATACATGGGTGGCGCAATTGCACCGGGTATTACCATCTCAACAGAGGCTTTATATACAAGAGCGGCTAAGCTGCCAAGGATTGAAATTGTTCGTCCAGATCATATCGTAGGGAAAAACACGATCAGTGCGATGCAATCAGGTATCCTGTATGGATATGTTGGTCAAGTCGAGGGAATAGTGAAACGGATGAAGCAGCAAGCCAAACAAACACCGAAAGTCATTGCAACAGGCGGTTTGTCTACATTGATTGGAAATGAATCAGACTGTATTGATATTGTCGATCCGTTCCTCACATTAAAAGGACTCCAATTAATTTATGAACGCAATCGTGTCGGTGTATTATAGGAGGGTTTAATCAAAATGGATTATTTAGTTAAAGCGTTAGCATATGACGGGAAAGTCCGTGCGTATGCTGCGAACACAACAGATACAATCAACGAAGCGCAGAGAAGACACCATACGTGGCCAACTGCTTCAGCTGCAATCGGCAGAACCATGACAGCGACTGTCATGATGGGAGCCATGCTGAAAGGCGAGAATAAATTAACTGTCAAAATTGAAGGCGGTGGGCCGATCGGAGCCATCATTGCAGATGGAAACGCAAAAGGTCAGGTGCGCGGATATGTCTCAAACCCACAAGTTCACTTTGATTTAAATGAACATGGGAAGCTGGACGTTAGACGTGCTGTTGGCACATCTGGAACGTTAAGTGTTGTCAAAGATATCGGACTGAAAGACCACTTTACAGGGCAAACGGAAATTGTCTCAGGTGAAATTGGAGATGACTTTACTTATTACCTCGTCTCCTCTGAACAAGTGCCATCCTCTGTAGGTGTGGGTGTTCTTGTCAATCCAGATAACTCGATCCTTGCAGCAGGCGGTTTCATCATTCAATTGCTACCTGGAACAGAAGATGCAGTCATCGAAAGACTCGAAAAGAGATTATCAACCATTGAACCGATCTCTAAACTGATTGAAAAAGGGATGACTCCTGAAGAAATTTTAGAAGAAGTGCTCGGTGAAAAACCTCAAATTTTAGAAACTGTACCTGTCGAATTTTCTTGTAACTGCTCAAAAGAACGGTTTGCCAACGGTATTATCAGCCTAGGGAAAGCCGAAATTGAGGATATGATTGAACAAGACGGACAAGCAGAAGCTCAATGCCATTTTTGTAACGAAACGTATGTATTTACAAAAGAAGAGCTAGAAGAGCTACGTGAAGAAATAACCCGCTAAGCTCTAAGCAGCGGGTTTTCTTTTTAGAATGGAAAGGAGACGAAAGATGAGACTGAAAGCAAGAGTGGTATGGACATTTATCCTCGTTCTGCTCATGATTAATGCCGTTGTCATTGCATATGTATTAACAAAGTCACAAATGTCGCAAGCTTCTTCAAATGGGAAGAGCGGTGAAGAAATTGCTTCTATTGGGAAAGAGAAAGTCACACGTCAAGAATGGTTAAAGAAAATGGAAGACCGCTACGGAAAGGCAACACTTGAACAAATGATCAATCAGAAGGTAGTCAATCAGCTTGCGAAAGAAAACAAGCTGGAGGTATCTTCAAAAGAGATCAATCGTGAGCTGCTGATGCTGAAAGCGGTATCTAATAATTTCTACGAAGACGGTCATACAAGTGAAAAGGAATGGAAAGAGCAGATTCGTTATCAAATTTTATTAGAACAGCTTCTAACGAGAGATGCGGTCGTTTCTGAAAAAGAAGCCAAATCCTTTTATGAAAAAAACAAAGACTTGTATCAATATGATGACTCATACCGAATTCGACACATTGTTGTGAAAACAAAAGACGAGGCACAAAGTGTATTAAAAGATTTAAAGGGCGGATCTAGTTTCGAAGCTGTAGCAGCTGAACGATCCACCGATCGATATACCTCTCCTTACGGCGGAGATCTTGGATTTGTCACAGAAGAACAAGAAAGCATCCCAGCCCTATACATACAAGAAGCCCAAAAGCTTAAGCCAGATGAATGGACGAAAGAGCCGATCGAGATCAAAAATGGTTATGCCATCATACAATTAAAAGAAAAATTAAATGGCCGCTCCTTCTCTTATGAAGATGTCAAAGATCAGATCAAAAGGCAGATCGCCATGGAAGATCTGGGTGAAAAGGCGAATGTCAAAACCCTGTGGAAAGAAGCAAAAGTCACATGGTTTTACGATGGAGAGCAGGACTAAAAGCATTGACAAAATTTTTCGAAATTGATAATTTAATATTAATACAATAAAATTACTCGGAGATAGAGGTGTTAGTGATGGCTCGTATTGCAAATTCAGTTTTTGAACTAATAGGAAATACACCAGTCGTTAAATTAAACCGTTTAGTAGATGAAGACAGTGCGGATGTCTACTTGAAACTTGAATATATGAACCCAGGCAGCAGTGTAAAAGATCGTATTGCGTTAGCGATGATCGAAGATGCTGAAGCAAAAGGTACATTAAAAGCTGGTGACACACTCATTGAGCCAACAAGTGGAAACACAGGAATCGGTCTTGCGATGGTCGCGGCTGCAAAAGGAATCAATGCGATTTTAGTTATGCCGGATACAATGAGTCAGGAGCGCCGCAACCTTTTACGCGCTTACGGTGCAGAGCTTGTCTTAACACCGGGTGCAGAAGGAATGAAAGGTGCCATCAAAAAAGCAGAAGAATTAGCAGAAGAGCACGGATACTTCATGCCTCAGCAGTTCAGCAATGAAGCCAATGCTGAGATTCACCGCCGCACAACAGGGAAAGAGATTCTTGAACAATTCGACGGCGACCTTGATGCATTTATTGCAGGAGTTGGTACGGGTGGTACGATTACAGGTGCTGGTGAAGTCCTGAAAGAAGCCATCCCATCTATTCAGCTTTATGCGGTAGAACCAACAGATTCTCCTGTACTATCAGGCGGGAAACCAGGTCCGCATAAAATTCAAGGCATCGGAGCAGGATTTGTACCATCTATCTTGAACACAGAAGTATATGACGGCATTATCCAAGTGAAAAACGAAGATGCATTTGAACTTGCAAGAAAGGCAGCGAAAGAAGAAGGAATCCTTGGTGGTATATCTTCAGGAGCAGCCATTTATGCAGCGCTTCAAACAGCGAAGAAGCTTGGTAAAGGGAAAAAGGTTCTAGCGATTATTCCAAGTAACGGTGAACGTTACCTTAGTACGCCGCTTTATCAATTTGATTAAACAATACACCCCAGCATTTGCTGGGGTTTTTTCATGAATTCTGAAGATGGAAAGCAAATACTATTTTCTAATTAAAATGGATTGCATTACAATAAGATTAATGAAAATAAAAAAGGATGATTACATGACACAACGTAGGCCGATGGGCATCAAAATTCCTTTTACGAAAGATGCATTCTTGAAACGATACGAACAATTAACGGCTCATGAATCACATCACGTCCTTCTTGAAAGTGCACGTGGCGGAGAATACAGTATTGCCGGCATTCATCCGATCGCTAAAGCGAAAGGGAAGGACGGGATGACCACCATCCATTATCAGAATGAGGTGTTGTTCAAAGAGGGAGATCCTTTTAGGGCATTTGCTGAATGGTTTCAAACCCTACAAACCGAAAGTAACGACGAATACCCTGACTTCCAAGGTGGAGCGATTGGATTTTTAAGCTATGATTACGCAAGATATATCGAGCATTTTAAAATGCTGTCCATCGATGATTTGAAGACGCCTGATTTGTATTTCCTCGTATTCAATGATGTCGCTGTCTTTGATCATAATAAAGACGTCCTCTGGCTGATGACTCATACAGAAGGAGACGAACCTGTCAGTGAAGTTCATCAAAGACTCGAAAAATTAAAGCAAAGCTGGACAAGCACATCAGAAGAATCAGCACATTCACCTGTCAACGTGTCTTCTTCGGAATGTGTACCTGCTGCACCTTTTACTGAAGAAGCTTTCGGGGAAGCTGTAGAAACGATTAAACAATATATCGCGAACGGTGATGTGTTCCAAGTGAACCTATCCATTAGACAAGATGAACAGCTTCATACCCACCCATATCATTTATACAAAACATTACGTCACGTGAATCCATCTCCATATATGTCATATCTGCACACGCCAGATTTCCAAATTGTCTGTGGATCTCCAGAGCTGCTTATTAAGAAAAAAGGCATTCAGCTCGAAACAAGACCGATCGCTGGCACAAGATCAAGAGGCAAGGATGATGCGGAAGATCAAGCGCTGGCAAAAGAACTCATTGAAGATGAAAAAGAACGCGCAGAACATGTGATGCTCGTTGATCTTGAGCGGAATGATCTTGGACGAGTGTCTACTTATGGCTCAGTCAAGGTGAACGAATTTATGGCCATTGAGAAATATTCACACGTGATGCACATTGTATCAAATGTCCAAGGGGAGCTGCGTGATGATTGTGATGCAGTAGATGTCATGAGAGCTGTATTCCCAGGCGGAACGATTACAGGTGCGCCAAAAGTGAGAACAATGGAAATCATAGAAGAGCTTGAGCCGACAAGGCGTGGGCTTTATACTGGATCTATAGGCTGGTTTGGATTCAATCAAGATATGCATTTTAATATCGTTATTCGTACGGCTTATTGTACAGGGGGCAGAGCCTTCATGCAGTCAGGTGCAGGCATTGTCATCGATTCTGTACCAAAGCACGAATACAAAGAATCGATTAAAAAAGCCTATGCAGTGAAAAAAGCATTACAGTTGAGCAAAGAAGAGACTATTTTGAGTTAGAGGTGAGCAGAGTATGATATTAATGATTGATAATTACGATTCATTTACGTACAACCTGGTCCAGTATTTAGGTGAGCTTGGGGAAGAACTGATTGTAAAACGAAACGATCAAGTCACTATTCAAGAAATCGAAGAGCTTAAGCCAGACTTTCTGATGATTTCTCCAGGACCTTGCAGTCCGGATGAAGCAGGAATTAGTATGGAAGCGATCAAACATTTTGCTGGGAAGATTCCGATCTTCGGTGTCTGTTTAGGTCATCAATCCATTGCACAAGTATTTGGTGGAGATGTCATTCGTGCGGAGCGGTTAATGCATGGGAAAACATCAGAGATTGAACATGACGGCAAAGGTGTCTTCACGGGACTACAAAATCCGCTCGTCGCCACGAGATATCATTCATTAATTGTTAAAGACGAGACGCTACCGGAGTGCTTTGTCAGAACAGCGAGCACAAAAGAAGGCGAACTCATGGCCATTCGCCATAAAGAACTTCCGATTGAAAGTGTTCAATTCCATCCAGAATCGATTATGACGTCCTTCGGTAAAGAAATGCTCAGAAATTTCATTGAAACCTATCGTAAAAAGGGGAATGAAGTAAACGCATGATCATTTACCTGAACGGTCAGTATATAGAGGAGAAAGACGCGACTCTTTCTCCTTTTGATCATGGTTTTCTATATGGCATCGGTGTATTCGAAACATTTACCTCTCTAGCAGGACAAGTCTTCTTGTTAGACTGGCATCTTGAAAGGCTCAATCAATCATTGCGTGACCTTTGCATCGAATCCACAATAGAGAAACCATTTGTACTCGACATCATTCATACATTATTCAATCAAAACCAAATAACGGGCGGTCATGCGAGGATCCGCTTCAATGTTTCTGCGGGCAGAGGCAATGGTTTTTCTGCAGACCCTTATGAGGAGCCTGTTGTTTTTGTGATGATCTCCCCATTCCGGCCTGAATCAATAGTAGATGAAAAACAGGGAATCATTCTTGATACAAGAAGAAACACACCGGAAGGTCCAAGACGGCTCAAGTCGCATCATTACATGAACAACCTGCTGGCGAAAAGAGAAGTAGGGAACGACCCGTCGGTAGAAGGGATCTTTTTAACAAAAGAAGACGATGTGGCAGAAGGAATTACGTCAAATCTATTTTGGCGAAAAAAAGATGTGATCTATACACCTTCACTTGATACCGGTATTTTAAACGGGGTTACCCGTCGATATTGTATCGAAACGCTGCAAGCTTCGGGGATCCCACTAATAGAAGGAAGATATCCACTTTCACACTTGCTCTCAGCTGATGAGGCGTGGATGACCAATTCGGTTCAGGGAATTGTGCCTTTTAAAAATATCGGAGACACCGTCCTGCAAAACCACAACCGAACGATTTCGACCAAGCTGAGAACAGAATATACAAAAGCACGTCTAGAACATAAAGAGTAGGTGGACACAATGACACAACAATTGATAAAACAGCCTAAAATCATACAAGCCAAGCACCATACCCTTAGTTATGAAGAAAAGACATTGGTCATGGGCATTTTAAATGTCACACCGGACTCTTTTTCAGATGGAGGAAAATTTAATCAAATTGATAAAGCGCTGGCTCATGCAACACAGCTCATAGATAATGGGGCGCATATTATTGATATTGGCGGTGAATCGACTCGGCCGGGAGCGGCACTTGTCTCAGAGCAAGAGGAGCTTTCAAGGGTCATTCCTGTCATTGAGAAGATCACAAAAGAATTGGACATACCTATTTCTATTGATACGTATAAAGCCCCTGTCGCAGATGAGGCAGTGAAAGCAGGAGCCTCAATCATTAATGATGTATGGGGGGCGAAAGCTGATCCTCAAATGGCGCATGTGGCAGCGAAGCACAACGTGCCAATCATCTTAATGCACAATCGACCAGAGCGGAATTACACCCATCTGATTTCAGATATGATTGCAGATCTGAAAGAAAGTGTTCAAATTGTAAAACAAGCGGGTGTCCGTGATGACATGATCATCTTAGACCCTGGTGTAGGATTTGCGAAAAATAAAACTGACAACCTCATGGTCATGAATGAACTTGAACATTTTTGTCACCTTGGGTATCCGCTGCTTCTAGCAACATCCCGCAAACGATTCATCGGTGCAGTTTTAGACCTGCCGCCTGAAGAACGTACTGAAGGAACGGGTGCGACGGTCTGTCTTGGGATTCAAAAGGGCAGCTCGATGGTCCGAGTGCACGATGTAAAAGAAATCGCAAGAATGGCAAAAATGATGGATGCCATGCTGAATAAAGGAGGCGCTTATCATCGATAAAGTATATGTAAACGGAATGGAATTTTACGGCTATCACGGTGTATTTGCAGAAGAGAATAAACTAGGCCAGCGCTTTCGTGTGGACCTAACAGCTTCACTTGATTTAAGTAAGGCAGGACAAACGGATGACCTAAATGAGACCATCAACTATGCTGAACTCTACAACATCTGCAAAAATATTGTAGAAGGGAACCCAGTGAACCTCGTTGAAACGCTGACAGAAAGAATTGCAAACCAAGTGTTAAAGGACTTTCCGACAGTTCAAGAATGTACAGTAAAAGTAATCAAACCAGATCCGCCAATTCCAGGACACTATCAGTCCGTTGCCATTGAAATGACGAGATCACGCGCATGAACAATACAGCATATATCGCTTTAGGCTCAAACATAGGAAAAAAGGAAACCTACTTAAAAGAAGCTGTCAAAAAACTTCACGAACATCCAGGTGTACAAGTTGAATCCATTTCATCTATATATGAGACAACACCTGTAGGTTACGAGAATCAGGATGACTTCTTGAACATGGCTGTGAAGATTTCCACCTCGCTTCGTCCTGAAGAACTTCTATCACTGACTCAGAACATTGAGCAGGAGTTAGGCAGAACAAGAGAAGTGAGGTGGGGTCCACGGACAGTTGACCTTGACATTTTACTTTATAATCGTGAAAATATTGAAACAGAACAACTTGTAGTGCCGCATCCTAGAATGTACGAACGTTTATTCGTTCTTGTTCCGATGAGTGAGATTTGCCCAGAAATCGGCGAAGCCCAGATAAACGCCGTAACAGACCAAGAAGGTGTAAGCATATGGAAAAAGACATGTGGGGTAGAAGAATTCGTGCATACCGAAAGCTAAAAGGGTATACTCAGGAAGGGTTCGCCAAAAGACTGGGCATCTCTGTCTCTGTCTTAGGGGAAATTGAGCGAGGCAATCGATTACCAACAAACCAAATGGTTGGTCAAATAGCAGATGCTTTAAATATAACGGTGGAAGAACTTTCACCAATACTTGAAGAAGAAAGGAGGGGACATGATGTTTAAAATCGGAGATATCGAAATTAAAAACAAAGTAGTGCTCGCACCAATGGCTGGTGTGTGTAACTCTGCTTTCAGACTCACGGTGAAAGAGTTTGGAGCGGGCTTAGTCTGCGCTGAAATGGTCAGTGACAAAGCGATCTTGATTAATAATGCCAGAACGATGGGCATGCTGTACATTGACGAACGTGAAAAACCGTTGAGCCTTCAGATATTTGGGGGAGAAAAGGACACGCTCGTAGAAGCGGCCAAGTTTGTAGACCAGAATACAACGGCGGACATTATTGATATTAATATGGGATGTCCTGTACCAAAGATCACGAAATGTGACGCAGGAGCGAAATGGCTGCTGGATCCAAACAAGATTTACGAAATGGTATCCGCAGTCGTAGAAGCTGTAGATAAACCTGTTACGGTGAAAATGAGAATGGGTTGGGACGAAGACCATATTTTCGCTATCGAAAATGCCCGTGCTGTTGAACGAGCAGGTGGACAAGCGGTTGCGCTTCACGGACGGACACGTGTGCAGATGTACGAAGGAACAGCGAATTGGGATATTATAAAAGAGGTCAAACAATCTGTTTCCATTCCAGTCATCGGCAATGGAGATGTCAAAACCCCTCAAGATGCAAAACGTATGCTTGATGAAACGGGTGCAGATGCTGTCATGATCGGAAGAGCCGCACTAGGAAACCCGTGGATGATTTACCGGACGGTTCATTATTTAGAAACGGGTGAACTAAAAGAAGAACCTAATGTGCCTGAGAAAATGTCTGTGTGCAAACTTCACTTAGACAGACTCATAGACCTGAAAGGCGAGCATGTGGCTGTCAGAGAAATGAGAAAACATGCAGCATGGTACTTAAAAGGTGTCCGAGGCAATGCAGATGTAAGAAACCAAATCAATCAAAGTGAAACGAGAGCGGAGCTTGTAAAAGTTCTAGATGACTTTACGATCGAAGCCGAGGCAAAAGAGCTTCAAAGAATAAAAGTAGGATAAGACTATCTTTCTTTTTGTAGCTCACTGCTAGTGCACGTACTGGCAGTTTTTCTGCTTTTCTCTGCAAAATACATTATTGGAGTGATATAAATGAGTAATGAAGGGCTTAATAACGAAGAATTAAATGATCAGTTCCAAGTAAGACGTGACAAAATGAATAAAATGAGAGAAGAGGGTATCGATCCATTCGGTGAACGATATGACCGTTCTCATCAATCCGCACAAATTATTGCTGAATATGACGAGTTTTCAAAAGAAGACTTAGAAGAAAAAGCAGCTCAAGTAACAATTGCTGGCCGTATGATGACAAAGCGTGGAAAAGGGAAGGCTGGTTTTGCACACATTCAAGACTTAGAAGGACAAATTCAAATCTATGTACGTAAAGATAGTGTAGGAGAAGAAGCTTACGAATTATTCAAAAGCTCGGACCTAGGCGATATTATCGGTGTGACGGGAACCGTATTTAAAACGAATGTAGGGGAACTTTCAATTAAAGCGACTAGCTTTGAGGTTCTGACAAAAGCACTTCGCCCGCTCCCTGATAAATATCACGGACTAAAAGATGTAGAACAACGCTATCGTCAGCGTTACCTTGACTTGATTGTCAATCCAGAAAGTAAGCAGACGTTCATCATGCGAAGCAAAATCATTCAATCAATGAGAAGATACTTAGATTCAAAAGGATACCTAGAAGTTGAAACACCAACAATGCATAGCATCCCTGGTGGTGCATCAGCGCGTCCTTTCATTACTCATCACAATGCACTTGATATGCCGCTTTATATGCGTATTGCGATCGAGCTGCACTTAAAACGCCTAATTGTCGGTGGTCTAGAGAAAGTATACGAGATTGGCCGTGTATTCCGTAATGAAGGTGTATCGACTCGTCACAACCCAGAATTCACTATGATCGAGCTGTATGAAGCATACGCGGACTACAAAGACATCATGACTCTGACTGAAAACCTGATTGCTCATATTGCCCAAGAAGTGCTAGGAACAACAACCATTCAATATGGAGAAGATGAAATTGATCTCAAACCTGAATGGAAGAGACTTCATATGGTTGAAGCGGTCAAAGAAGCAACAGGTGTAGACTTCTGGCAGGAGATGTCTGTTGAAGAAGCAAAACAGCATGCGGCTGATCACGGTGTTGAAATCACAAAAAACATGACAGTAGGTCATATTATCAATGAGTTCTTCGAGCAAAAAGTAGAAGAAACACTGGTTCAGCCTACATTCATTTACGGACACCCAGTGGAGATTTCTCCATTAGCTAAGAAAAATCCTGAAGACCCGCGCTTCACGGACCGCTTTGAGCTATTCATCGTGCGCCGCGAGCATGCAAATGCATTCACCGAGCTGAATGATCCAATCGACCAAAGAGAACGCTTTGAAGCTCAATTAAAAGAACGTGAAGAAGGAAATGACGAAGCGCATCTCATGGATGACGATTTTGTTGAAGCATTAGAATATGGCATGCCGCCAACAGGTGGACTAGGAATCGGTATCGACCGATTAATCATGCTACTAACAAATTCTCCATCAATCAGAGATGTACTGCTTTTCCCGCAAATGAGAAACCGTTAATACATCAACAAAAGCGCCATTTGATCTATGGCGCTTTTTATTTTTCATAAAATGAAACTTTTTTCAAAAAAACTATTGCAAGAAAAGAATCCAGATGGTATATTATTATTCGTTGCCGCAAAACAGCAACGAGGTTGAAAAAAGAAAATGAAAAAAGTTCTTGACTTCAACCGAAGCGAAATGTTAAGATATTAAAGTCGCTTACGAGCGATAACGAAAATGATCTTTGAAAACTAAACAAGACAAAACGTACCTGTTAATTCGAGTTTTTATAAAAAAATCCTATGATACATCATA
>NZ_JBQENU010000019.1:0-47830 GCF_052044605.1 Bacillus sp. 22483
GCAACGGGAGATACCGGGGCAACCGGAGTAGGGTTAGCTGGTATTTTGGCATTTGACCCAGCAACAGCTCCAACCTATACAGTAGGTCAAGTGGTGACATATGAAGGTGGAACTTATGTCGTAAATACAGCACCACCAACTGGCACACCAGATACGTCTCCAGATTACACGTTATTGGCAGCCGCAGGTGTGACAGGCGCCACGGGAGCAACCGGTGTCACCGGAGATACAGGTCCAACAGGAGCGACCGGAGTAACCGGAGCCACAGGTGTAACAGGAGATACGGGTGCAACAGGTGCTACAGGAACAGGCGCCACGGGAGCAACCGGTGCAACAGGCGCCACAGGTGCGACAGGATCAAGTGCGATTATTCCATTTGCATCTGGTACACCAGCTGTTTTAACCACAATCGCAGGCGGTCTAGTTGGAACATCTAGTTTGGTCGGATTCGGTAACTCGGCGACAGGTGTCAGTATTGTAGGAGGAATCATTGATTTAACCGGAGCAGCAGGAACATTGTTAAACATGGCATTCTCCGTTCCAAGAGCTGGAACCATTACGTCATTTGCCGGCTATTTTAGCACGACAGCAGCCCTTTCTTTAGTTGGCACGAGTATTACTGTAACTGCTAGTCTGTTTGCTTCACCAACACCAGATAACAGCTTCACTCAAGTAGCGAGCGTCACATTGGCTCCAGCGTTAACCGGTGTTTTAACGATAGGGGCTATTACAAACGGTATCGCTACTGGTTTAAATGTACCAGTCACACCGCAAACAAGATTGCTTGTCGTATTCTCGGCAACAGCTACTGGTCTTTCCTTAGTGAATACTGTAGCAGGCTATGCAAGTGCTGGTTTATCCATCACGTAATAGGCACACAGGGATGACTCAATACTGAGTCATCCTTTTTTGTCTGTGTGAATTTTCTCTTAACTTCATGAGAAAAAATGATATGATTTTCTTAGAGTATATTCGGGTGAATCTACTGAATTAGGGGTTGTGCGGTGAGGATGGGCAAAAGGAAAGTCACTTTACAAACAAAAATTTTGGGGTTAATTATTGGTCTTTTACTTGTTGTTATTGCCTTATTGACCATTTGTTTTGGTTTTTTGCAGACATCAGAAAGGCAGAGCCAAGCTGAACAGCTGGCGGTGCAAACTGCTAGAACGATATCTTATATGCCGCCTATTAAAACATCGGTGGCCACGGGAGATTCGCAAAATGAAGAACAGGCTGTGCTTGAGCAAATGAAAGAGCAAGTAAGAGCGCATGCCATTTTTATCACCAATCAAAAAGGAAAGGTTCTTTTTCATACGAATCATGAGGATGTAGGGAAAACCATCAGTGTGTCGGAAGGAAGAAGTACACTGCTATTTGGAGGAACTTCCATATCAACGGGTGATTCTGATGGTGAAACCGTTGTCAGAGGAAGTGCTCCGATCATGAAAGAAACTGGCAGTTATGAAGAGATTATTGGGACCGTCAGCGTCGAATTTTTAAAAAGAGATATCGATCAAGCGACAGCTCATCAACTCTTCAAATTAAGTTATATTGCCCTTCTTGTGCTCTTGCCTGGGGTTTTTGGAGCGATTTTTTTAACAAGGAGTATTCGAAAAGATATATTAGGGCTTGAACCGCATGAAATTGCTTCATTATATCGAGAAAGAGAAGCGATGCTGCATGCGATTAAAGAGGGAATTATTGCATTTGACCGTAAAGGTGCCATTACGATGATGAATACGTCAGCTGAACAGATGCTACGCGTCTCTTCAACGCTGCCTCTTCATATTGATCAAGTGTTGCCAAATGCCAATCTTCTTTCCTATCTAAAGGTAGAGACGATTGAACCTAACATAGAATCAGTCGTCAATGATAAAACCTTCGTGCTAAATGTCAAAAAAGTGGTGCAGGACAATCGAGTATTTGGAGGAATTGTGAGCTTCAGGGAGAAAACCGAGCTGACAAAGCTACTGGATACATTGACAGAGGTCAGTCAATATTCAGAAGACCTTAGAGCACAAACACACGAATTTTCGAATAAGCTGTACGCTATTTTAGGCTTGCTTGAGTTGAAACAAGTGGATGAAGCCATTGAGTTAATTAAAGAAGAGTATACACTTCAAAATCGCCAGCATGATTTACTCATGAAGCAAATTCGCTCTCCGAAGATACAAGCCATTTTACTTGGGAAGTTAGGAAAGGCATCTGAGAAAAAGGTTCATTTTCACATTGATGAAAATAGTTCATTGGAGCCACTCCCAGCCCATTTAAGTTTATCTCACTTTATCACCATCATTGGCAATCTCGTAGACAATGCGTTTGAGGCTGTATTGAATAAAGAGAAAAGAGAAGTCAGCTTGTTCATCACAGATATTGGATTTGATATTATCATAGAGGTATCTGATTCAGGGGACGGTGTAGATGAAGGAGCCATTTCACAACTTTTCACAAGAGGGCATTCATCAAAGGGAGAGGGGCGAGGTTATGGACTTGCCAATGTCAAAGAAGTGCTAGATGAACTTGGGGCCTGGATTGAAGTTGCGAACCAAAAAGAAGGTGGTGCCATCTTCACTGTTTACATACCGAAAGGCACAAAGGGGGAATAGGTTGTGATCAAGGTACTCATTGCGGAAGATGATTTTCGAATCGCTGCGATTCATGAATCTTATATACAAAAGGTACAAGGCTTTCAAGTGGCCGGCAAGGCAAAGAGTGCAAAGGATCTGTGGGAGGCACTTCAAAAAGAACAAGTGGATCTCATTTTACTTGATGTCTACATGCCTGATGAGCTCGGCACGAACCTTTTGCCGCTGTTAAGAGAGCGCCATCCTGAAGTGGATGTGATCATTATCACGGCTGCAACGGAAACGATGCTGTTAAGAGACGCCCTGCATTATGGAGTCGTTCATTATTTAATCAAACCAGTGACCGCCCAAAAATTCACGCAGGTGTTAACCGAATATAAAGAGAAGAGAGAGTTAATCAATTCAAAAGAGGAAGTCAATCAAACGATGATTGATCTGTTTTTTGGTCAAATACAGGAAGAATCGCAACAAAAGGATGAGCGAGACTTGCCAACAGGCATTAATTCACTGACTTTGGACAAAGTGAAAACATTCATGGCAGCAGAGATGAACGGAATTACAGCAGAAGAACTCGGAGAAAAAATGGGCGCATCACGCACAACAGCAAGACGATACGTAGAGTATCTTGTGACAACGGGAGAATGCCGGGCAGAGCTGGCATATGGAATCATTGGTAGACCAGAACGAAAATATTATCCCGCCAAAAAACAAACGGAGTCATAAAAATGAAAAAAGGAATACTCTTACTCATTTTGGTCTGTCTTTGTACAACGCTCACCTTTAATGAAAAAACAGCAAAAGATTCTTTCCTGGAGCACAGCCCATTATACATTGTGGTATCAGGTGTACCTGATGGCGGATTTGACCAAACAGCTCAAGTGATGAAAACCGTGCTAGAACAAGAAAAGCTAGTGGAAGAGCCTGTGCATATTCTTTATCAAAGAGGCGGAACGGTTGATAAAGGATGGACCTATATGATGGAGCGAGATGCCAATTATATCAGTTTAAATTCAAGCTTATTATTAAGCCGTAATTTGCTGGGCAGCAGTAACGTGACCATGAATGATGTTACCCCGCTCGCTATTCTTGCGGAAGAGTGGCAGGTAGTCGCAGTGCCAGTTGATTCTCCTTTCTCAAATGGAAAAGAGCTATTACACGCACTAAAAAAGAAACCGGATTCCTTAAAAATTGGGTTTGCCCCGGACTTTGGAAATGATGATCAAATCTCATTCGCACGGGCTGCCGAAATGGCAGGGATAGATCCGTACCGCATTCAGTTTTTAAAATTTGACAGTGCAGATGATTTATTCCAAGCACTCATTGACCATGAGGTAGATGCGGCAACTACAACCATTACGGAGGTTCGCCACGATTATGAAAAGAAAAGACTGAAGCTTGTTGCGACCACAACGAATCAGCGTTTAGAAGGATTCAAAGACGTGCCCACTTGGAAAGAACAAGGGATTCCGCTCATTTTCTCTCATTGGCGTGGTGTGATGGGACCAAAGCAAATGAATCAGCACGACATTCGAGCATGGGATCAGCTTCTTCAAAAAATGACGCAAACGAAGTCATGGAAAAAGCAGTTAAAACAAAAAGGCTGGACAGGCCGTTATATGAATAGTAAAGAAGCAAAGGTCTTTATGGAAGATCAATTAAGGCGATATGAGCAATTTATACAAGGAGAACAAGCGGTCAAATGAGACCGCTTTTTTCATGGAACCAACAAACAACAACGATTACACAAAATGAACAAAAAGCATTTATCGACCAAAAAAGAATTAAAATTCATAATATTTACTTCAATTCAGGTGTCAGATATCATGACAGAAAGGGTTGGAAATGGGATACCAACATTTAATGAAAGCGTATACAACATAAGGGGTGAACGAAATGTTAGCGATCTTAGGATTTCTTATGATGATTGTATTTATGGTTTTAATTATGACGAAACGTATGTCTGTTTTAACGGCATTGGTATTAACACCGATTGCATTTGCTCTTATTGCAGGTTTTCATTTTACAGAAATTTCAGACATGATTGTCAAAGGTGTACAGCAAGTTGCACCAACGGCGGTCATGATCATGTTTGCCATTTTGTACTTCGGGATTATGATTGATGCAGGTTTATTCGATCCAATGGTGGCAAAAATTTTAAACATCGTCAAAGGCGATCCATTAAAAATTGTTGTCGGAACAGCTGTCCTGACGATGCTTGTCGCACTTGACGGTGATGGAACCACAACGTACATGATTACAACAACAGCCATGCTTCCACTATTTACACTGCTTGGCATTCGTCCGATTATTTTAGCGGGTATCGCCGGAGTCGGCATGGGGATTATGAATACGATTCCATGGGGAGGGGCAACACCTAGAGCGGCAAGTGCACTTGGCGTTGATCCATCACTTTTATTTGGCCCGATGATTCCAGTCATTGGCGCAGGGGTTTTGAGCATGATTGTGGTGGCATACTTTCTTGGGAAGTCTGAAAGAAAACGTCTTGGTGTTATTGAGCTCGAACAGCCGATTCATGCCAATGAAATGGCAGCGGCACTGCAAGATGATATTAAGCGACCGAAACTTTGGTGGTTTAACCTGACACTGACTTTGCTATTGGTTCTCTTGCTTGTGTCTGGAAAAGTAAGCTTAACGGTTCTGTTTGTTCTTGCCTTCTGCGTTGCCATTATCGTGAACTATCCGAATTTAGAGCAGCAGCGTGAGCGGATTGCGGCTCATTCAACAAATGTTTTGGCGATTGCTTCGATGATTTTTGCGGCAGGTGTTTTTACAGGCATCTTAACTGGGACGAAAATGGTTGATGAAATGGCGATTTCGATTGTTTCAGCTATTCCAGAGCAGCTTGGCGGGTTTATTCCAGTCATTGTCGCGCTAACAAGCGGGATCTTCACTTTCTTTATGCCGAATGATGCATACTTTTATGGGGTACTGCCGATCCTATCAGAAACAGCGGCAGCATACGGTGTCGATAAAATTGAGATTGCGAGGGCATCTATCATTGGTCAGCCGATTCACATGTTAAGCCCACTTGTTCCATCAACTCATTTACTTGTTGGACTCGTTGGGGTATCACTAGATCAGCATCAGAAATTTGGCATGAAATGGGCGGTTCTTGCAGTCGTCGCCATGACAGTGATGGCGGTTCTCATTGGGGCCATTTCGATCTGGTAATGAGAAGAGTGTCTGCTGCTTATGCAGGCGCTCTTTTTTAGGTCCTATTGCAGGGCAAGCTCCATTCAATTGCCCTATATAAAGCCATACATGATTCCTCCAAAAGATATATTTTTGAAAAATGCTGACACTTTTGCTGTTTTTTTCTTTATAATGCAAATCAACGAAGGGAGAGGATAGCATGTCCAAACAGAAAAGTACCATTCTTTTTGCTGCTGTATGCCTCATGGCAGGAAGTTTGTCGATGGTGACCCCAGCTTCAGCGAATGCAGAGACCCCTTATTATGGAAAAAGCTATGAGCAGCCAGCCTCGGTTCAAAAACTGTATCCTGAGCCTGACGAAACGTTTGATACCCCTGCTTTTCAGAAAAAAGGAAAAGCATTTACCACACAAGAAGAGCTTCAAGATTTTTTACGTGACATTGTCAGTAAAAGTCCTTACGCCACGCAGAAACAGATTGGAACATCCATTGAAGGCAGGTCCATTCCAGCCCTCTATTTTACAAAGGATCGTCACATCTCTCCACTGTCAAAAAAGCCAACGATCTGGCTTCAAGCACAAATACATGGAAATGAACCAGCCTCCGGTGAATCTGCCCTTGTCATCGCTAAACGACTAGCAGGTGATGAAGGAGAGCGCATACTGAGCCATGTCAACGTCATCATTGTCCCAAGAATCAACCCAGATGGTTCTTATGCATTTGACCGCAGGCTTGCAAACGGAATGGATGGCAACCGTGACCACATGACACTAGAATCTCCAGAGCTGACAGCCCTTCATCAAGAATTTAATCGCTATGCGCCCGAGGTCGTCATCGATGCCCATGAATATGATGTTGGTCAAAAGCAGTTTGAAGACATCGGTGCATCAGGTGCTCTCAAGTATCACGATTTGCTGATATTATCCGGTAAGAATTTGAACATTCCTGAAAGTATTCGTTTCACGTCAAATGAATTGTACGTCAACGGAGTGCGTGAAACATTGACGAATAAGGGATTTTCCAACGATTTATATTATACAAACACAAGAGGGAAGGACGGAAAGATCGACCTTTATGAAGGCGGAACTGATGCACGAATTGGCCGAAATGCCCTGGCGCTTTCACCAGCTTTATCCTTTCTTGTAGAAAGTAGGGGGATTGGAATTGGCAGAGAGGACTTTACCCGGCGCGTGGCAGCACAAGTCACCACTCATGAAAAAATCATTGAGACAACAGTGAAGCATGCTAAGCAGGTGAAGCAGCAAATGGTGACGGAGCGGCTGAAACTTGTGAAAAAAGGTCTTCAATCAAACGATGATGATCAAGTGGTCATTCAAGATGCTTTCAAAGCGCCTGTGAACGATTCACTTGAAATGGTGGATATTGAGAAAGGACAAACCACCAATGTCCCGGTACGTTTTCATAGTGCAAGTGATGCGGTTCCTGTATTGACAAGAGAACGGCCGACAGCTTATCTTATTCTCCCAGGACATGAAGGAGTAGATAGAAAGCTCAGGACTTTAGGGTTAAAAAGTGTGACATTGCCTGTTGGCATGAAAGTGCCAGTTCAAGCCTATGAGGTGACAAAACGAGTGGAAACAAGCAAAACAGATATTCAGCTTGAAACGAGGCTCGTTGAAAAGAAACGTCAACTGCCAAAAGGAACAAAGGTATATGTGACTGCACAGCCAGAGACCAATTTGTTGTCACTTGCCCTTGAACCAGAATCAAAAGACAGCTATATGTCATCAGGTTTTATTGCATCGAAAGTAGGCGATGAACTACCAGTTTACCGATTCTTGTTATCTCAAAAGACGTTAGGTATAAATAAAAAGGACTAAAATCAAGTTCATTTTAGTCCTTTGTCAACCACCCTAGAAGCGGCACAGTGCGTGCCGCTTTTTCTATTTTCGTCCAGCTCTGATCTCATCTGTCATGCCTTCATACGGTGCTTCTGCGATAATCGTTTCATCGTTTACCCCAGCATGGTGGATGTACGTAATGTCTGCGAATTCTGGTACGACATACTTCGGATAGGTTTCATATTTTTCACGGGATTCTTTCATGAGGTCGATATAGTCATTTTGATAGCAAACTGTGATATCTGGACGTTCATGCACCCATTTTGGGAAGAAAATGACCCCATGCATGCGTTTCTCCTCAGGCATAAAGTTCAAAGACACGTCTGTCCCAGTCGGTTCCGTCCAGGAAACTTTGTATACCCCTTTTGTCAGTTTCACAATATTCACTTCTTGATCACGAACCCAGCGGCCTCCAACCATTCCGCTATGAATGCGGTAATCAATGGTGTGATCATTTTTAATGTAAATCTCATATTCCCAGCCATTTTCATACGTATAAATCATATGAAGTCCAACGAATTGATCCATGTTTATTCCTTCTTTCAATTAAAATGATGTTGTTTCAAACATGTCATGATTTACATGTTTATTTTAGGGTGTATGGTATACTATTGTCAAAGAATATGCGTTGGAGGCATGTCATGAGAGTACTGAAATATGCCATTCTTGGCTTACTAGATCAGCGTGAGCTGACGGGATACGATATGAAGAAACACTTTGAAGATTCCCTTGGACAGTTTTGGAGTGCGAAGCATAGTCAAATATACCCTGAATTAAAGCGGCTAACAGAAGAGGGTTTTATTGAATTTGATATTCACATACAAGGAAAGAAGCTAGAGAAGAAGGTTTATCAAATCACTGATGCAGGAAAAAGAGAACTGCATCAGTGGTTAAGGAAAAAAGGCCCGATTCCAGACACAACAAAAGATGAATTTATGTTAAAAACGTTCTTTATCTCATCTATGGATCAAAAAGAAGCGGCCGGTCTCTTCTCACATCAGCTGCAGGAGCGAACAAAGAAAGTAGAGATGCTTGAACAGAAACTGAACATTTTAACAGAAGAAGATCCATCTGCCCAATCACTGCATTCAACACAATTCGGGCATTATTTAGTGCTGACAAGAGCAATTGAAAGAGAAAAAGGGTATGTTCGCTGGCTCCAAAAGACCCTTGAAGTCATTGATTCATCCATTGTCTAAGGACAATCGTCGCACGATATGATAAAAAATGGTTTGAAACAAGTGAATTTATCAATAGAAACCGCTACAATGGATATATTCGTATTAAAGTGAGGCGAGTATGTTTGAGTAACCAAGAAGCGTTGTGGAATGAAGCAGAAGCTTTTATTTCTGTATGCTATGAAGAATTAGGCAAGTCAAATGAAGAAAAAGCAGCACGTCTGCATGAAATAAAAAAAGAAATTGAGTCTGACGGCATGTATACTCATACGCAGGAAGAATTAGCTCACGGGGCAAAAATGGCATGGCGCAACAGTAACCGGTGCATTGGGCGCTTGTTTTGGTCAACACTGCATGTGCATGACTGCCGGCACGTGACAACAGAAGATGAGGTGAAAGAGGCACTCTTTCATCATATTGAGTATGCGACAAATGGGGGTAAAATCAAACCGTCCATTACCATCTTCCCACCAGAGAACAAGGGACGGAAGGAAGTCGTTATTTATAATCATCAGCTCGTTCGTTATGCGGGATATGAGTCTGAATATGGCATCATTGGGGACGAGGCATCACTTGAATTAACCAAGTTGTGTGAAGCGCATGGCTGGAAAGGCGAAGGCACGCATTTTGACCTTCTGCCACTTATGTTTCAGCTAAAAGATCAGCCGCCGGTTTTGTATGATCTTCCGAAAGAAATCGTTCAAGAGGTAGAGATCACTCATCCTGAATATGATGGGTTCGGTGATTTAGGACTGAAATGGTATGCTGTTCCGATTATTGCTGATATGAAATTAGAAATTGGCGGCATTCATTACAATGCGGCACCGTTTAATGGATGGTATATGGGAACAGAAATTGGCGCACGTAATCTAGCTGACGAAAACCGCTACAATATGTTGAAAAAAGTCGCTTCTATTTTAGGGCTCGATACAACAAAAAATTCGTCACTTTGGAAAGACAAAGCCATTGTCGAATTGAATGTCGCGGTTCTCCATTCTTACAGGGAAGCAGGGGTGACCATTGTGGATCATCATACAGCTGCCCATCAGTTCAAGCAGTTTGAAAAACAGGAAGAAAAAGCTGATCGTAAGCTGACTGGTGATTGGACATGGCTGATTCCGCCAGTATCACCAGCTGCTACGCATATCTTCCATCGTCACTATGACAATACGATCGTGAAACCGAATTATTTTTATCAGGAAAAACCCTACCACGGGACGGAAAGAGCCTAGCGAAAAGCTAGGTTTTTTGTATGAAATGAGTCTTTGGAATGTTGTTTGATTTGGAAAATGATGGTTTAATGGCGGTGAAATCAAAAAGGGGGAATATAGATGAAAAAAATGACGTTGCTCATATTTTTGGCTGTATTCAGTTTCAACGGATTTCTACCACTAGGTGATGAAAGAGCTAAAGCAACGACTGGAGCAATGGTTCAGAATGACATCGATTTAAAGGTGACAACCGATCGTTCAACTTATACTTCGCTTCATCCTCAGGTCAACGTCAACATGACAGCAATAACAAATGAAACACTTTATTATACAGCTGCTATTCGAAAACTTACTTTCCCAGTGACACCAGTCTTTACACACGAAGGGTCTATCTCTGGACAAAACGCTTTCGCAGCACCTACTCGTTTATTATTTCCTAACAGTGGATCAGCCAACTATGATGTTCATGTGAGTCTCTACAAAGATGTTTCACGTACAACCTTGATTGGTTATTATGTTGCAAACCCATTTACTGTTGTGAAATAAAGGATACACATCAACTATCCTCTAATCCGAAAGTCTTGATAATGGGCGAACTTGGTGAGCGGCTCCATGTCCAAATGTGTGACTTTTGAAAAAGGACTACCTTTACGGACGGTCTCTAAAAAGTCAAACACCTCCTGCTGCTCTCCTTCTACTTTTAACTCCACGTGACCCTCATCTGTGTTGCGTACCCAGCCTTTTATCCCTCGATTGACGGCTTCTCCTTGAACAAAATAACGAAAGCCGACTCCTTGCACTCGTCCTTTTACAATAGCGTGATAATGAACCAATGTCATCTCTCCTTTTTTCTCATCGTACCATAACCTGTCTCGTTCCTTCACGTACCGACTATGATTTGACTGTCAAACCATGTAAAATAAAAGCAATCAGACAATCAAAGGAGATGGCGAGAGTGGGGCAGACAAGGTACGACATCGAAGGAATTCAAGTAGGACAACCTATCACCACCTATGTGAATGGTAAAGAAATCAAAACAGCCATCAACAAAAAGCGTATTCACGAGCCTGTTTATTTGAGTAAGCTCAATTTTGATGGAGATGGACAAGGTGATTTGGTCCATCACGGAGGTGATGATAAAGCCGTTTGCGTCTTTCCATATGATCACTATACTTACTTTGAGCAATTTTTAGGGGTGCCGTTACAGGAGGCAGCCTTCGGTGAAAACGTGACCGTGCATCAGCTTGTAGAGACAGAAGTTCGTATTGGAGATGTATTTCAGCTTGGGGATGCGCTAGTTGAGGTCAGCCAGCCAAGACAGCCATGTGTGAAGCTCTCTCTTAAGCATGGAAACATGAAGCTTGTAAAGGAAGTGCAGCAAACGGGATATACCGGTTTTTATTTGCGTGTTCTGAAAGAAGGAATGGTCTCTCCTGATGAAGCTCTTGTGTTAGTCGAAAAAGCGCCCCATCCCATCACAGTCCACGAAGTCAATGAAGTCAAATACCGTCAAGTAGATCAAAACAGGCTGAAAGCAGTTCTTGAAGTAGATGCCTTAGCAGATGTGGTCAGAAAATCTTTAGAAAAACGTGTTCAGCCCATATAAAAAAGCCGTACATCTGCTATGGATGTACGGCTTTTCAACATTTAAGAGCTCGTTTTCTTTTGCTCAAGAAGATTTGCAAGGAAATAAGTTTTAAAGCTTTGAAGCTTTCTTCCTTCATGCTTGGTCACACCAAGCTTCTTTAATTCTTCGACATACCAGCCTTTGCTACCATAATGCATGATAGAAAACTCCTTTCAATGGAAACTGCCTGCATTGTAACATCTCAAAAAAGGACGTGAAAAGTGTGCAGGTGTTTAGAAATGAAAACTGATTCTATCTGCCTATGATCCATGTATATGCTGGAAATAATCATTTATGAATTTGGCGGGTTGAGGGTAACGATGATCATGCCGACTGTCATAATCATGATGACAATCCCGAGGTAGGTCATCATGGATTGTTTTTTCTTAATACCTACAACCGTTAAAATAATACTTTCAATAAAGAAGATAACACCGATGATGATGAACCACATATCAAATAAGACCCCTTTCGCATATCTTTGCCTATTTTACCACAGGCATTTTTGTTTAGTCGTGACAGATTCGTGAAAGGGATTGCAGATTGTTGAGAAAGGTCTAAAATGAACTTGATTTTAGCCCTTTGTCTTCTCTTCAGCGTGATAGAAAACCTTTGAAGTCTAGGAAGGACGAGTACTGGCGCGCAGGACTGACACCGAATGCGAGGGTTTGTCTACACGCTGAAACCCCCTCCAGTGAAGGAGGGGACCCGCTTACTTACAGCTTTGTTAAAATAATCGGTTCGTCTTTTGTGATCACAATCGTATGTTCAATCTGTGCGACCAGGCTCTTATCAGGTGTTTTAAATGTCCAGCCGTCATCTGCTTGATAAATCGATTCAGCATTTGTTGAAATGAAAGGTTCAAAGGCGATCACTGTCCCATTCTTAAACAAAGCATTATCGAATGGATCATAATAGTTCAAAATATGGTTAGGTGCTTCATGCAGGCTTTTCCCAATGCCGTGTCCTGTCAGGTTTTTAATGACGGTAAATCCTTGTTCTTTCGCCGTATTGTAGACTGCACGGCCAATTTGATTTTGTCTTTTTCCGGCTTTCGCGTGCTTTAATCCTTCAAGGAATGCATCCTCTGCACACTGGCATAATGCTTCAAGACGAGCATCTCCTGTACCTAAAACGAATGAAATCCCAGTATCGGAATAATATCCATCAAGCTCTGCTGAGATATCAATATTAATGAGGTCGCCCTCTTGTAAAATGGTTTTTTCACTTGGAATGCCATGTGCGACTTCATCATTGACACTGATGCAAGTCGTACCGGGGAAATCATATTCTTTTTCAGGAGCTGAATTGGCTCCATGCTCTTCTAATATTTTTTTCCCAATCAAATCTAATTCTTTTGTAGACATGCCTGGTTTCGCTTGGCTTTTCATTTCTTCTCTTGCCAAAGCGACAATTCGGCCGACTTTTTTTAAGGCTTCTAACTCATGATCATGTTTGACAATCACTGTTCATTCCCGCTTTCTATAACTTCATTCTATTCAATAGCTTACCACATTTTACGCCAAAAGAGTAAAGGCTGAGATTTGGGTGAGATGTGGACAAATTGGTATAGATAACTAGATGTGCATATGATATATTTTTTATGAACATCATGAGAGATTTGTTCATGATGATGACGAAGGGGGGAGAAATAAGATGGTGTTTCAGTTTTTTCAAAAGTTAGGAAAATCATTTATGCTTCCAATCGCTGTGCTTCCTGCAGCGGGTATCATTTTGGCTATTGGGCGTGAAGATGTATTCAACATCCCGTTTATTCATGCGGCAGGAAATGCAATTTTTGCGAATTTGGCTTTAATTTTTGCTATGGGTGTAGCGATTGGTATTTCAAAGGACGGTAACGGAGCAGCGGCGTTATCTGGAGCGATCTCTTATTTTATTTTGTCAGCTGGTACCACGTCGATCAATTCGACCAACAATATGGGGGTATTGGGTGGTATTTTGTGCGGACTTTTGGCAGGTTACGTTTACAATAAATTTAAGGACACGAAACTGCCGGAATACTTAGGTTTCTTTAGTGGAAGACGGCTTGTGCCAATTATGACAGCACTTTTTACCATTCTATTAGCAGCCGTTTTTGGATATGTATGGCCTCCAATTCAAAGTGTGATCAATGATTTAGGGGAGTGGATTTTAAGTCTTGGAGCAACGGGTGCCGGGCTGTTTGGCTTCTTTAACCGCTTGCTCATTCCATTAGGACTTCACCATGTGCTGAATAATCTATTTTGGTTTCAATTCGGTGAATTCAGCGGAGCGACAGGTGATTTAGCGCGGTTCTTCAAAGGCGATCCAAGTGCAGGTGTCTTTATGACTGGTTTCTTCCCAGTGATGATGTTTGGGCTGCCGGCGGCATGTCTCGCGATGGTTGTGACCGCAAAGCCTGAAAAACGAAAAGCAACAGCCGGTCTTATGATTGGGATGGCACTGACGTCATTTATTACAGGGATCACAGAACCAATTGAATTCTCATTTATGTTTTTATCTCCACTTTTATATGGTGTTCATGCGATATTAACGGGTCTTTCGCTCTTTATTGTCAACACCTTAGGCATTCATAGCGGTTTCGCTTTTTCAGCCGGTGCGATTGATTACGTTTTAAGTTTTGGAATTGCGCAAAAACCCATTCTGTTACTTGTGGTTGGGGTCATCTATGGCGTGATTTACTTTGTTGTTTTCTATTTCCTGATTAAATTGTTAAAGCTAAAAACACCGGGCAGGGAAGATGATGACATCGAAGATATCCCAGGGGATGATACACATACTGCCGGAGCAAGTATGCTCGTAGAGGGACTAGGCGGCAAAGACAATATCACCACAATTGACCATTGTGCGACCCGTCTTCGTTTAACAGTAGAAGATACAGATTTATTAAATGAAGGTACATTGAAAAAAGCAGGTGCCAAAGGGGTACTGACGTCAGGAAAAACTTCCGTACAAATCATCATTGGAACAAATGTCGAATTTGTAGCCGATGATCTTCGCAAGGAAGTCGCTCGGGACTAAAAAAAGCGTTCAGCCAGATCAAATGGGCTGAACGTTTTTTTGTTTTCGCTGTTCGATCACCAGTACAATGCTGATGACAACAAGTAAAAACCATGAACTGATTTTACCAAGATGGACGAGAGACCAAACATGCTGCTGATTTGGATATTGCCATGCTCCTAAAAATGTCGTGACATTTTCGGCCACCCAAATAAAAAAGCCAATCAGCAAAAACGAGATAACAAGCGGCATGCGAAAGGTCGATGAACCGACCTGAAAGGACACGGTTGTTTTTCGAAACACAACCACTAGGAGTAATGTCAGCCACCAGCGTAGATCATAAATCCAGTGATGAGTAAAGAAATTGAGATAAATACATAAACTGATCCCCACTGAAAGAAACGGGTGAGGCCACGCATTCACCTTCACGCGAAGCCGAGTCAGTGCTTGATAAATATAGCTTGCCACACTGGCATACATAAAACCGCTATAGAGCGGAACCCCAAAAATTTTCGAATAAGCCTCTTCAGGATAGGACCAAGAACCCATATGTACTTTGTAGATTTCTAAGCCTATTCCAATCACATGAAAGAGACAAATAACCTTCAACTCTGTCAGTGTCTCAAGCCGCAGCATCAGCATGAGGAGCTGTGCGATAAGGCAAAGCAGAAGAATAACATCATATCGAGGAAGAAAAGGAATAGACACGATCTTTGATAGGGCAAGCGCTGTAAAGATCATGACGGGGAATAGGCATGAAATAGCCTGTAAATAAGCAAAATGAAATAATGTTTTCATACAAAATGTAACCCCTTTTTACTGTCTGAAATAACTTAGACGGTGATAACAAGGGAAAAGTTTACCTCTGTGAAGCAGCAGCAAAGTTTTAATAGTATTCAGACATGCTTATTCTAAAGGAGTCTCTAAAGGTTCCTTCTCTTATAATCAGAACTAAATTTGCAACAGGTCACAGTATTTGGTCACTACTGGTTACAAAGAGGTTATCTTTCTTAGATATCTCTTTAAAAGTCCAGTAGGGGGAATGCACGTGAGAAAGTATTCGAAGAATAAGCATTCAGGAAAGAGAAAAAGGCGGCATCCAAAGAAACAAAGTCAGATCAATTATGATATGCTGACATGTCTCGCGCAAATTATGAGGCTCTTATTATGGTGTATCGATAAATACCGTAATATTTCTTGAAAGAGAAGCAAAAGGAAGAACACCCTCTATTTAGAGGGTGTTCTTCCTTTCTAAGATTACTCATAGCTTGATGAACTATCGGTACTCGTTTGTTTAATAAGGAATGTAATTAAATTTATTGTAATCAACCATCATTATCAATCTCATTTTTCTTTAAGAAATCCTAAATAAATTGTGCGTATTCTTCTTAATATGGTCCAAAAATGTATAAGTAATTCCAAACTGTGATGCTACTTGCTTTCTGTTTTTATGCGGTAACAGTCTTTCTCTTTAAGAAACGTCTTTCTACCAAATATACGACGAACATAGACAACAAGCCGACACCGATCGGTATGCTGAACGCTTCGTACGAAAATGGTGCTCCTTTAAGCTTAAGCTGGTTTGTGGCGCGGTACTCGAGCCGCTTGGCGGCGAATTTCGCCGTCAAGATATCTTCTTGCTTCGCCAAATCTTCAAACGCAGGTTCCATCGCGAATCGCTTTGGCGAATCACTGTGCAGGAAAAGCTGCTCTGCCTTTCCACCGTTCACGTTCCAGTTTCGGATATCATCTGTAGCGCGCGTCTTAACGTCCGGTCCTACAAAAATCATTTTGTCGAGTTTTGGTGCATCCTCTATTTGATATCGGGCGATCAGTTTCAGACCGTGTCGAGTAACCACTGGCTCGCGTTTGTTGGATATCGTCAATGTTGTTGTCGTTCCGGAAGCACCATACGTGTCAAAAGCGGAGGATAACATCAACTCGTCGGCACCGTCATACAGCAGGACCCCGTTCTTTTTCTTGCTCCATTGAAACGCATTGTTCAAAATATAGACGATATCGCTCAATCCGGCCGTGAAAGGCTCCATTTGCGGATGCTGAACAAAATCGTAGGAAGGGTAATTCATTTCCTTCGCTACTTTCTCCGCTATAGAATTTCCCATTTTATGGGATATAACATACAGCGTGGCATCAATCCCCGAAGTCAGGCCGGCCGAGGAGACTATGTTACCGTCATGCACGTAACGCTGATCCCTTTTCCAAGTAATCTCAGTATATTTCTTTTCCAATCTGCCGATATCTCCCCAATGTGTTGCTGCAGATTTCCTGTTCAGCAGGCCGGTATCCGCCAAATTTTCCGCCCCATTGCAGATGGATAACAATATCGTTTCCTTGCCGGAGTGCTTCCTTATCCAATCGCGGACGGGCTTGTATTTCGATTCATCCAAAATCGGCATGAAAGGAATCACGATGATATCCGGACTTTTGCCTGTCAATTTGTCCACCTCGTCGAAAGAGTAATGCGGTACGACATCAAGCCCGCCCGTCAACGATTTTATGTTTTTGTCGGGAGCTGCCGCAAACACATTGTACGAACCCGTCATGGAGAACATTTCGTATGGTACGAGAAAATCAAACACCTCGGTTACTTCATTCGCCAAAATAACGACCACTGTTGGCTTTTTCGAATCATAGGTAGGAGTTTGGATGCTTTGTAGAGAAGCAGGAACTGGCTTATCATAAACCGACATAGCCTCCTGCATCGTGCTCATGAAACCGATCGCTCCGGTTCCTCCAACAACCAGAACGAAAACGCATATATACATGATGAAACGCCATACTTTATTCAATCGCCTTTCTCTCCCTTAATTTTCTCTAGTAATTGTGAAGTGTTACTTACTTCGATAATAAAGAAAGGAGGAAATTGAATAAACCCGCCCGAGGCTTATATTTTCTCTGACTAAGGTCTTAGTAAAGGACCTTTTTCTCAGCAGACGAAAGCTTCTTTTAAAATATTAACTGACTGCACTTTTCTGAATATGACTCGACCGTGCTATTCCCACAGCGCCGAAGAAGCATGGTCTGTATATGCCTGGTGTTATACAGTTATTGCTGGTAACTAAGCAGTATGATAATGCTTAAACTACTTCAACAAGTCCTATTCACACGCACAAGTTACTACCAATCAATACCTCATCACTTCAACAATTTTCAACTTGGGTAAATGCTATTTCCATTTAGACAAATTCACAGAAACTTTATCGTACTTTGACACAGTAGTTGAGTGTCATGTTCCAAAAACTTATTTCAACAAGCTGAATTCACTGTTGAGATTAGGACAAATTAGATATTCATGAACAATTTGTGAATATATATGTGAAAAGGATCACAAATGTATATTAAGCAGTATAATAAGATCATAAAGAAAATGTGAAATAATTCACATAAATTAAAAGGAGGCATCATCATGTTTACAAAATTCTTACAAACGAATGTATGGGCAGCGGTTATCCTTTTGGCAGCAAGACTTTATATCGGATGGACTTGGCTGACATCTGGTATTGGAAAACTAACAGGTGGATTCGATGCATCAGGATATTTGCAATTTGCCATAGCTGAACCTGTTGTGAAAGATGGACATCTTGTTTATCCGTTCTATGTCTGGTTTTTAGAAAATGTCGCGTTGCCAAATGCCGGACTCTTCAGTGTCATGGTCATGTGGGGAGAAATCTTAGTTGGTCTAGGACTAATTGTTGGATTGTTTACAACAACTGCAGCCTTTTTTGGAAGCGTGATGAATGTCTCTTTCTTACTAGCTGGAACCGTCTCTGTTAACCCGCTTCTTCTTCTGATCGCCGTCTTTATCATAGCAGCGAAAGGAAATGCCGGAAAATTTGGTCTTGATTATGTAGCAGGTCCAGTCCTTAAGCGAAAACTGAAAAGAAAGCCGCATTTAGAAGTGGCATCATAATAAAGAAAAGCATCCTGAGTTTTTGCTCAGGATGCTTTTTATTTAAGAATCACTTTTTATAAGGTTGATATGCAAGACTGTTAACGAATGCTGACTGATATCTGGATCATGTCCGACGATAAATTCGAGCTCATAATCACCGGTCTGATAAACGTATTTTTTCTCTTTTGTTTGCGGGATGGTGCTGACTGAATCTGCTGATCCAAGCTGTTTCTTTAATAGGGAAGGAGTCATTCCTCCGATATTCGTTTCTTTTTCTACATTTGTTCCAAAATAACGGATTTCGTTAATCTTGCCTTTTTTGTCATAGTGAAAAGCAAATCCAGGGTTGCCCATCTCAGCATGATACAAATCAAAGCCGCTTTGACCGGTTTCTGGATAAGGCTGTCCTAGTTTATGCCGAACGTCTTTTTTTGTTTGAACCCCTATTTTGAGTCCTTCTGCATAGTATGGCATTTGTCCTTGATGTGCTAGCTGATAAATGCTGTTTAGCGCTGCTTTCGGCCCTTGAGGAATGGACTGTTCTGTCTCCGTTTTGGTTATGGTGTGCGCTGAAATCGCCGGGCTAAAACCGAATAAGGTGGAAGAAGCGAGTGAAGCGGTCACGACAAAAGCTGCTGTTTTTTTCATGATTAATCAATCCCTCCTTCTTCAACTATACCCGGTGCCATGTGGATCAAACGTAAAAAGCCCCAGCTGATCTTGGATCGGCTGGGGCCTTAAATAAGAAAGTTATTTGGAAGACGAGCTGGATTCATCTTTGGCGGAAGAGGAATCTTTTTCATCCTGTACTTTCTTTGTGTAGTCATAATCATTTCGCTCAATTGGTGTAAAGCCTTTAGGTTTGTAGAAACGGAGTAAATCTTCCGTGACAATCTTATCAGATGTCTCTAGCATTTTTTTCACCGTTTCGTTTTCTTGTGATGCCTTTTCAGTCGGCTCGATTTTTTCACCTGTTTTGTTGCTGTAATAGTTGTTGCCTACTTTCGTGTAGTCCTTAGACACGAAGTCTCCGTTTCTAAATGGCACAAGCTCTTTAAAGTTCTTCGATAAGATATCAGAACCAGACATTAAATAGTTCTTCGTATCATCTCCGAGCAGGTGGAGAAGGGTAGGCGCAACATCGACTTCACCAGAGTATTTATGAATCTGTCCGCCTTTTACGCCTGGCACATGGATAAAGAGCGGCACACGCATAAGCTGGGCATTTTCATAATCTCCAATTTTTTCGCCAGTCACTTTTTCCATCGCTTCATTATGGTTTTCTGAAATGCCGTAATGGTCACCGTACATAATGACGACGGTATTGTCATAGAGACCGGATTTCTTCAAGTCATTAAAGAACTGTTCAATGGCTTCATCTAAATAATGAGCAGATTGGAAGTAGTTATCAACGACGGAGTCTCCGAAGTCGCCAGGTTCAAAATCGGTATCACCTTCATCCATACCAAATGGGAAGTGGTTTGACAGCGTAATGAATTTCGAATAAAACGGCTGTTTTAGATTTTCAAGCATTGGCATGGATTCTTTGAAGAAAGGTTTGTCTTTCAATCCATAGTTCTTCGTATCTTGTTCATTCATATCGTAGTACTCAGAATCGTAAAATCTGTCATATCCAAAGGACTTAAACATTTCATTTCGGTTCCAGAACGTTTTCGTATTTCCGTGGAATTCAGCGGACGTGTATTGGTCCTTTTTCAAAATGCCAGGAAGCGCCTGATATGTGTTTTGAGCTTTGTTAATAAACACAGAGCCTTGTGATAATGGGAAAAGCCCCGTATCCATCATAAATTCCGCATCAGATGTCTTTCCTTGTCCTGTTTGATGGAAGAAGTTATCAAAATAAAACGTTTTGTTGTCATGGGCTAATGAATTGAGGAAAGGAGTGACCTCTTTTCCATTCACTTTGTAATCAATGACAAAGTTTTGCAGTGATTCAAGAGAAATTGTAATGACGTTCATGCCTTTCGCTTTCCCGTAATAAGCCGGGTTAGGATCAGCGCTGTTCGCCTTTAGATAATTCTCTACATCTGTTACGTCACTTGAATTTGCCAGGGCACGCTGGCTGTTTGATTTCACATTTTGAATGGCATCAAACACCGTAAAATTATAAGCACCCAAGTATTTGACTAAATAATTGCGGTCGAACGATCTTGATAAAAGCTCTGGGCGATCAATTTCTGCTGCGATTAAGTTGACAACAAAAATCAGAACAGAGGACACAAGAACGAGTCTAAACGATTTTGTTTTTTGAACAGGTACAGTCGCTGTACTTGTTTGCTGCTGTCTTTTCATGCGGACTGCGAGTACGATCAAGATGATGGTATCGAGAAAATAAAACATATCAGTCCAACGCATGAGTGAAAATGCACTATCACCTAATTGTCCGCCATTCGTTCCTGCCTGCATCACTGTAGGCAGCGTGATAAAGTCATTGAAGAATCGATAGTACACGATATTTGCGTAAAGTAAAAAAGACATGAAAAAGTGAATCACAATGATAGCGGCAGGCTGCCATTTTTTCTTGAACAATAAAGCAAAGCCAAGAAAGAACAAGCTGGAGCTAATAGGATTCACAAAAAGCAAAATATGCTGAAGCACATTTGATATACCAAGTTTAAATTCGATTAAATAAGCTGTATACGTCTTGAGCCATAACAAGATGGCTGCAATTACAAAGAAGCCGAGGCCCCTTTTTTGAATAAATGTTTTCATTTAAACACTCCTTTTCTCCGTTAAACGGAAGAGGCGGAACGAAAGAAAACGAACCATTAGAATATACCATGAAATGCACAAATAGAAAAGTCATAACCGGTGAGCACCTAAGGCAACCTGTCCGAGCTAGAAATGGGAAGACATCGAAAATATTCGATCTCCGAAAAACTTTTTGTGAAATTCATCCTAATAATTACAGAAAATTCTGTAATTTTCCTGTTGCTATATCAATAAAACAGGTAAAAAGACACAAGTCTAAAGAATTAATTTGATTTCTACAATGGTGCATTTAGGCGGATTTCCAGTGTTTATTAATGTTTATGCAGGTTAAGTAAAAAAAATGAATGAATAAACCGCTGAATTGTCTGGATAATAATTCCTTCAAGAAAGTATATTGATATATATTGTTGTTTCACAAACATAATGGTTTTGATGTGTATTGTAAGGGTTTTATTCTTTTTGACAGGTGAACAAATTATCTAAATATACTTAAGTGAACAGTTCGACACTATAAACTTTTGAAACGGGGTCGATATAGACAGTGACAGGAAATCTTCCATTGAAAGGATTGATAGTATATGACTGTACGAGCACAGAACCTCGTTCAGAACTGGTTTCCGAGTGAGGACGGAAATGCAGAAGAGCGGAAAGAACTCATTAAATTAATGGAACAGATCATTTCAGGGGTCGATGACCTGAAGGATCCGAACCGTGCTCACCTAAAAGGTGAAAAGAATCGTGAGGAGGACTTTTACAAAAAGCTCACTGAAACAAGTCAAATTCCGATGAACGGACAACAAGCGGAACTTGTGAATGAAGAATTACTGAAGCTTTTACATAATCATCCATACCACACGAAGTATTTCTTCACGAACATTTTGCCAATGGCAAGTACACCAGGAATTCTAGGCATGCTGACGGCTATGCTGGTTAACGGAAACAACCTTTGGGATGTGTATGGACCAGCAGGCGCAGAAGCTGAGGTCAGAGTGGTCTCAATGATGTCTAAGCTCATCGGGTATGATCCAAATGTGAGCGGGGGCTACACAACATGGGGAGGTCAAGGGGCTATTTTCTCGGGACTTCGTTTAGCGATTGCGAAAGTTGCACCGGAGTCATTACGAAAAGGTGTCCCGCAAAATCTTTATGCGTTTTGTTCTGATGCAGCACATTACAGCTTATTTAAGTCAATGGAAGCAACAGGGATTGGCACAGACAACTTAATCAGAATTAAGACGAATAAAGATCATTCGATGGATATGGAAGATTTGCGTTGTCAAATGGAACATGTTGCCCAAAATGGCGGAATTCCCGTTTATATTGTGGCAACAACCGGAACAACAGATGCCATTGCAATTGATGATGTAAAAGGGGTGCGTGAAACGGCAGAAGCCATTGCTGAGAAGTATGGTCTCAAGGTGCCGCATATTCATGCAGATTCGGCGCTTGGTGGATTCTTTGCTTTCTTTAATGAGTATGATGTATCTGAAAACCCGCTGCAATTCTCAGACGGTGTTCTTCGTATGCTAAAAGAAATCAAAGCGAAATTCCAGCATCTTTCTCTTGCTGACACGATGTGTTTTGACTTTCAAAAACTCGGACAAACACCATACACATCTAGTTTATTCTTAGTGAAAAACGCTGCTGACTTAAAGCGCTTGGACCTAGAAGAACAAGAAACACCATACGTTGGACATAGAGGATACGGGGAATACCATACCGGTTATACACTGGAATGCTCAAGAATGGGAAGCTCCATCAGCATGCTAAGTGTGCTGCTAACGTTTGGAATTGAAGGATACCAGCGCTTGCTCGGTCAATTTTTAGAGGTGAACCTTGCATTTAGAGAAGCACTTCGTCAGGAAATTCCACAAGCAGAAGTCGTCAATGATGACAATGTCGGAATGGCTACATTGTTTAGAATTTACCTAGACGGCTCTCCTCGTTTTAAGGAAGAAGTGTCTGGTGAAGCAACTGCTATGGAAATTGAGCGCAACAATGATTTGAACAAAATCCTCTTTGAAAAGCTTGGAGAGAAAAGAGACGAAATGTTCTTTGGCGATACAACGAAGTTTTTACAAGTCAATGCCAAAGAAGGTCAAGAATTTTATCTAAGTGTGAGTAAATTTTTTGTGATTTCACCTTATACGTTACCGGAGCATATCCCTCATATCGTATCTTATTTAAAAGATGTCATTGCATCTGTTTGTGGACAATTTGAAAGTGTAGAGGCTTAAATTAAAATTGAGAGTGGAGATGTAGAAAAAAATGGCGAAACAAAGGAAGTTTGGAGGACTTACGATATCCTCCAAAATCATGTCAGTCGTTGTCGTAACATTACTCGCAACCGTTGCATTATTCGTTCTAACATTTTATTTAGTTAGCCAGGATTTATCTTCCCAATTATTAAAGCAATTTGATTATCGATTAACAACAGATATTGATACAGCGAAAAAAGAAATCGATAATATTGATGGAAATGTCCTTAGCATTAGCGGGAAGGATGATCCCATTTATGTGGAGATCAAAAAGAAATTCACAGAGTTACAAAAAGATCATACGCTTGAGAACTTATACGTGTTATCAAATAAGGGCGGCAAAGAAAGAATCATCGTACTAACAGGGCAAGACAATGATTTTGATCAAGATTATGTCTTTTCAGATGAAATGAAACAAGCTCTTTCTGAAGATAAAATGGTCAAAAGTGATATTTACGTTGATTCGTTCGGGACTCATAAATCCGTCTTTTTACCAATTAAAGATTCAGGCGGTGAACTCACGGGGATTTTAGGAATTGACTTAGATGCGTCTGTTGTTCCAGCAACAACGAAAAAGCTGACAATTTATATTACAGTAGCATCTGCGATTGTGCTCATCGGTGGATTACTCTTCTCATTCTTCATGGGAAGAAGAATTGCAAAACCAGCACGTTCATTAATGGAATCAGCAGATCGAATTGCAGATGGTGATTTAACTGGCATGGTAGAAGTTCAAAGTAAAGATGAGATCGGTCAATTAGCAGCTTCCTTCCAGAAAATGCAGGGACGGATCAAAGAGCTTATTGGAAAGATCTCAAACTCATCAAGTGAAGTGTCGAAAATGTCTTCACAGCTTCGCACAGTGACAACAGAATCTAGTCAAAGTGCACAACAAGTGTCAGAAGCGATGACGAATATGAGTGAAGGAATCAATGATTCAGTCGCAAACATTACAGACTGCACAACATCTGTTGCGGAAATCGATACTCAAATCGAAGGCGTGACAAAAGAAGTGGATGAAATGAAATCTGTTTCATCAGAAGTACAAGAGCAGTCAGAATCTGGTCAAAAATTGGTGCAGCATGTGCTTGAACATCTCAACATGTTACACGACATGATGACAAGCTCAAAGCAGGCGGCAGAAGAATTGCAATCACATTCAACAGAAATTGAAAGTGTCATCTCCATTATTACGGACATTTCAGCGCAAACGAATCTGCTTGCACTGAATGCTTCTATTGAAGCTGCACGTGTAGGAGAAGAAGGAAAAGGATTTGCTGTTGTGGCTGATGAAGTCCGTAAGTTAGCTGAACAGTCAGCTGATGCAGCTAAAACGGTCTCAGACTTAGTCATTGGCACACAGGAAAATAGTCAGCGTGTCCTTGAAAGCGTGGAGGAAAGCAGTAAAGCAGTGGAAGAAGGCCGGGAGCAAATGAAAGGCACCTCGCAGAACTTCGCTGGTATTTATGATGGAGTGTCTCAATTTGCAAGCAGAACGAACAATTTGCTTCAATCTATTCAGCAGGTAGAACGCGCTTATCAAACAATTTCTACATCGATTGAACAAATTTCGGTCGTGTCAGAAGAACATGCGGCAAGCTCTCAAGAAGTAGCGGCAGCAACAGAACAGCAAAGTGCTGGCATGCAGCAAATTTCAAGTGCGATTGAACAGCTCTCTGACATGTCAGAGGACTTGGCACAAATGGTATCTACTTTTAAAATCGACAAAAAATAACGAGAAAGCTGGCTCTTGTGAGAGAGTCAGCTTTTTTGCTATGCTTAACCAAAATATCAGACGATCTGAAAGGAGACGTGTCATGGATTTTGCGCAGAGATTGTCAGAAGAACGGATCAAAAAGGCGATGGACCATGGAGCTTTTGAAGGACTAGCAGGTTTTGGGAAACCTCTGCCAAAGGATGATGCTGCTCATGTACCTGAAGAACTGAGGATGGGCTATCGAATCATGAAAAATGCTGGCTTTGCCGGGGAAGAAACCGCTTTGAAAAAAGAACTAATGACGGTCAAAGAGTTACTGAAAACGAGTATAGATGGAGAAGAAAGAAAAAAACTCTCTCTCGTATGTGAGGAAAAACAAAAACGCCTTGATGAACTCACATCCAAGCGCCAAACATTTGCTCGTCCAGCCTCCTCCTTTTATAAGAATAGGGTCTATGAAAAACTAACGGAGCATAAAAAAAGATGATGACACGCTGCCTCTCTGAGCACATTGAGGGAGCTTTTTTTATGAAAGCGCTACATTTTATTGTTGACTACATGTATATACAAATATAAAATATGAAATATGAAGTGGACATGTATATACAAGTTTTGATTCTTTTTTCTTATAAAAAAACGATCTCGGAGGGGATAGCATGGCTGATTATCAGGCAGCGGCAGATCAGATTGTGAAAGCCATTGGCGGCAAAGAAAACATTGATCAAGCCACACATTGTGTGACAAGACTTCGTTTTGTGCTAAAAGATGAAGGTAAGGTGGATGAGAAAGCACTAGAACAAATTGATGAAGTGAAGGGATCTTTCTCAGCGAATGGCCAATACCAAGTGGTCATTGGTCAAGGAGTGGTGAATCGGGTTTATGCCGAAATGGTCAAACAGACGGGAATCGGCGAAGCGACAAAAGAGGACGTCAAGCGTGCCTCTGATCAGAAATTAAATCCACTGCAGCGTGCTGTGAAAACGCTTGCAGATATCTTCATTCCAATCCTTCCAGCTATCGTGACAGCTGGTTTATTGATGGGGATTAATAATATTTTAACAGCTCCTGATATTTTCTTTGATCAAAAATCCATTGTGGATGTGTATCCGGCTTGGGCGGATTTAGCAAATATGATCAACTTGATTGCAGGCACTGCCTTTACCTTTTTGCCAGCATTAATCGGTTGGTCGGCTGTCAAGCGGTTTGGAGGTAATCCACTTTTAGGGATGGTCCTTGGACTGATGCTTGTACATCCAGATCTGTTGAATGCGTGGGGATATGGGGCGGCGGAAAAGACAGGTGACATTCCTGTTTGGAATTTGTTTGGACTTGAAGTACAAAAGGTAGGTTACCAAGGGCAGGTTCTTCCGATACTCGTCGCCTCCTATTTACTCGCAAAGCTCGAATTATTTATTACAAAGCGGACACCTGAAAGTATTCAGCTGTTAGTTGTTGCACCAATTACATTACTACTCATTGGATTTTTATCATTTATCGTCATTGGTCCCGTTACATTTGCGATCGGAAACGTATTAACATCTGGACTCGTCACTGTATTCCAGCAATTCGCAGCACTTGGCGGCCTTTTATATGGCGGATTATATGCAGCGTTAGTCATTACAGGCATGCACCATACGTTCCTAGCGGTCGATATTCAGCTGATTAACTCAAAACTGCACGGCACGTTCCTATGGCCAATGCTCGCCCTGTCTAATATTGCTCAAGGATCAGCGGCACTTGCGATGATGTTTGTCTTAAAAGATGAAAAGCAAAAAGGGCTCTCGCTGACATCAAGTATTTCTGCTTACTTGGGCATTACTGAACCGGCGATGTTTGGGGTGAACTTGCGCTATAGATTCCCGTTTATTTTTGCCCTGATCAGTTCAGGGATAGCTGGTATGTTTATTGCCTCACAAGGGGTACTGGCAAGTTCAGTCGGCGTTGGAGGCATTCCAGGAATCTTCTCGATCATTCCGAAATATTGGGGGGCATTTGCCATCGGAATGGTGATTGTGCTGATCGTCCCATTCATTGGTACCCTTTTATATGCAAAACTTAAAAAGAAGGATGTATCACAAGAACTTAACTAGTGGTGGTGAAGGAAATTGAATCAACAAACAAACGAACCGTGGTGGAAAAAAGCCGTGGTCTATCAAATCTATCCGAAGAGCTTTTTAGACACAACAGGCTCTGGTACAGGTGATATCAATGGCGTGACGAAAAAGCTCGACTATATCAAAGAACTAGGGGCGGATTGTATTTGGCTGACTCCTATGTATGAGTCACCACAGCATGACAACGGTTATGATATTAGTGATTATACAAAAATCCATGACATGTACGGCACAATGGCCGATTTTGAGCACATGCTGAAAGAAGCACATGAACGAGGGATTCGTGTCATCATGGATCTAGCTGTGAACCATACATCTATCTTCCATGAGTGGTTTCAAGCCTCCCGAGAGTCGAAGGAGAACCCGTATCGAGACTATTATATTTGGAAGGAGCCGAAAGCGGACGGCTCTCCTCCGAATGACTGGCAGTCAAAGTTTGGCGGCCCAGCGTGGGAATTAGATGAAGCGACAGGTGACTATTATCTTCATTTATATGATGTTACCCAGGCAGACCTCAATTGGGAACATGATGAAGTGCGCAGGAAAGTATATGACATCATGCACTTTTGGTTTGAAAAAGGGATCGATGGATTCAGACTGGATGTCATCAATAACATTTCAAAGGATCAACGCTTTTTAGATGATGCCGGGCAATCAGTGCAAGGTGATGGACGTATGTACTATACAGATGGGCCGAGAATTCATGAATTTTTGCATGAAATGAATCAGGAAGTGTTTTCGAAATACGATAGCATGACCGTGGGGGAAATGTCTTCAACGAATATTACAGACTGCATTCGGTATACAAGACCTGATCGGCAGGAGCTGGATATGACGTTTAATTTTCATCATTTAAAAGTCGACTATCCTAACGGTGAAAAGTGGGCCATTGCGCCATTTGATTTTCTAGAGTTGAAATCAATTCTGTCAGAATGGCAGACGAAAATGCATGAGGGCGGCGGCTGGAACGCACTCTTTTGGTGCAACCATGACCAGCCACGCATCGTGTCTAGATACGGTGATGATGGCACGTACCATCAGCAATCAGCGAAGATGCTGGCGACCACCATTCATTTGATGCAAGGCACTCCTTATATTTATCAAGGTGAAGAAATTGGGATGAAGAATCCTCGCTTTGAGGACATTTCGTCATACCGCGATATCGAATCACTCAATATGTACGAAGTCATGCTTGAAAAAGGGAAAACAAAGGAAGAAGCTTTGGCGATTTTACAGGTCAAATCAAGAGATAACGCAAGGACACCTATGCAATGGACGTCGGAAAAAAATGTGGGGTTCTCAAAAGGTACGTCTTGGATTGAACCAGCTCAAAACGGCATTTCAGTAGAAGCTGCCTTAAAAGATGAGACGTCGATTTTTTATCATTATCAAGCCCTTTGCAGGCTTCGTAAGGAACTTGATGTAATCACCTATGGGAGCTTTACTTTACTGCTGGCAGATGATCCAAAGGTGTTTGCGTATGTCCGAGAAGGCAAAGATGAGAAGATTCTCGTGATCAACCATTTTTATGCAGGCGAGACGGACTTTACACTTCCAGATGAGCTTGCAAAGGATGTCAATGAAATGGAAGGGCAAGTTCTGCTGTCCAATTATGAGGATGTGCCGGCAGATATCAAGGGATTTACGTTGCGCCCATATGAGTCAATCGTTTATCATTTAACCAAACGCTAGTAAATGGGGCGGAAGGAAAATGAAAGAGAATAAGTTTCGAGTGATTTATGATCAGCTCGCAAGACGAATTGAACAAGGTGAATGGCAGGATAAAGGCATCCTCCCATCAGAACATGAGCTGTCTGTCATGTATGACACATCCCGTGAGACGGTGAGAAAGGCATTAAACATCCTTGTGCAAAATGGCTATATCCAAAAAATTCGTGGGAAAGGCTCAGTATTGCTGAATCGAGAGAAAATGCAGTTCCCAGTTTCGGGTCTTGTCAGCTTTAAAGAGCTTTCCCAAACGCTTGGACGCAAGACGGTAACAACGGTTCACGAGTTCGGTTTAATCAAGCCAGATCAGTATATTCAGTCTCAGCTGAAAATCAGTGGGCAGGAGGACGTTTGGGAAGTCATTCGCTCTCGCAATATTAGCGGAGAAGAAGTCATTTTAGACAAAGATTACTTTTTGCAAAAACATGTGCAGGTCTTGTCTAAGGACATTTGTGAAGGATCGATCTACGAGTATATTGAAGGAGAACTTGGGGTTTCGATTAGCTACGCACAAAAGGAATTTGTGGTCGAGCCATGTACAGAAGAGGATGAAAGGTATCTCGATTTGAACGGGTTTGATCATGTGGTGGTGGTGAAAAATTATGTGTTCTTGGAGGATACGAGTCTATTCCAATACACTGAAAGCCGCCACCGGCTAGATCGTTTCAGATTCGTGGATTTTGCTAGAAGAGAGAAGTAGACAGGGCCGAAGCTCTGTCTATTTCAGGTTGTAGGGAAACAAGGGATTAAACAATAACGAGAGCAACATCTCAGGAGGAAAAATGATCAGACTGAATAGACCACTCAAATTACGAGATTTAGAAATTTTTAGCGTGATGAAAGGTCACAGGATTTTATGTTATGTCATCATTGAAGACACGCGAAAACCGTTTACGGAAGAAGATAGAAAATTAGAGCCATTATGTTATATGGATGAAGAAGACATTCAAGCGATTTTGAATGTATTTCATATTTCAATTATCAGTGATGAAACATTAAGTGAAGAAGATTTAACCCTTGTGAAATCGTACTTTGCTGAATTTGTGAATAACACGAACTTAACGAATTTCATTACGAGAGAATATGTTCAAAAGGATTTATATGCCGTTGATGATGAAGATGATATCACGTTCTTTAATAGAATGCTGCGTCATATAGGGTCAGATGATGTGAAAGAATTTGATGACCGTCATTGGATGTATTTATCCCAAGATTGATAGTGAGATGCAAAAAAGGACAGAGCAAATGCTCTGTCCTTTTCTATTAAGATGATACTTTGTTTCGTGTGCGCTTGCGCTGGTAGTAATAAAGGATACCGCCTGAGGCGAGCATGAGTAAGCCAATCAATACCGCTGTATACATCATCGTTGCCGTATTCGGCAGTGTGCCGCCTGGTAAGCCGCTTCCATCCTGACTTGGATCCGAACCGCCTGGAGCAGAAGTTCCACCGTCTCCGCCATTTTGGTCTGGACTTGTTCCAGCAGCTTCACTTTGATTGAGTACGGTGTATTCACTAAAGTGCTCCGTTTTACCTGAGACAATCCCGTTTTCGAATGAACCGTTACTTGTTTTGGCATAGCGGTTTTTCTCACGATCGACATAATAGACACCTGGTTTTTTCGCTTTTTCAGGCGCATCTAATGTAAAGAACAGTGTGACGGGATCTTTAAAGGTAGACACATTTTTCTGATCTTGTTTGATTTGGAAATCGTAAGTGTCGGTTAATGCGTTTTTCACCTTATTTGTTTTTGCCATCGATATATCTGCATGTTGCTCTGACAAATTGGAGAGCGGTAATGCTAGACCGACTTTGTCATGATAGATGGTGACGTTTGGATCTTGCTCTCGTTTCTTCAGTTCAGCTACCTGCCCTTTTGATAGAGACAATTGAACCTTTTTCGCTTCGGTTGCTTTGTCTAAATAGAGCAATGCTTTGTTCGTATGCTGCACATACGTTTGGAATTTCTCATCATCTTGAATGTCATAGGCGCCTTTTCCTTTCAAGCGAGGAAGGAATACTTCTTTCACTCGATGGTCGATGACTGGAGAAATATGACCGTCTGCCTGTTCAATTTGCTCTTTGAAAATTTCATAGTCAACATAGCCTAAGTCTTCACCATGAGACGCTTCTGTAAAGACGCTGTAGCCATCACCGCCTGTGCCGACAAATGCATTAGTCGCCACGCGGTATGTTTTCTGATCATCAATGTCAGTCAGATTGCCCTTTTGATCTTTCAATTTGACATCAATCAGTCTGCTGCCAGCTGGTTTACTCAGTGTAAACGTATATTCAATACCGGCTACATGAGGGAATGCGCCTCCGCCTTCTTCAATGCCTGAAAGACCTTGTTCAAGCGCTTTTTTAATTTGACTGCCTTTTAAATCTGCGACATATAGTGTGTTTCCAAAAGGCATCACGGTTAAAATATCCCCTAATGTGATATCTCCTTTTTCAATGCTGCCTCGAATACCGCCGCCGTTTGTAATGGCAAGGTCAGCCCCAGCAGATTCTTGTGCTTTCTTTAACATGCCATCTGCAATAAAGTTTCCAAGGTTCGTTTCCTTTGCACGGACGTGTTCACGTTGTCCATCTAAAAAGACATCTGACGTCCCGACTTTTTCGGTTTTTAAATCTTGGATATCTGCTTTGTACTGATCAAGAATCGCTTTTGCGTCCGCATCTTCTTTCACAGAGTCGTCGATCGTGATGAGGTCAAAAGTAGATTCTTTTGGCTGTACAACGCCTTTTTTGTCAAAGGCCACGTCTACTTTTCCTAAAAATTGTCCGTAGTCTTTTACTTGCGCAACAATCGTAGGTTCTTTTTTATTGATGACCTTTAATTTTTCAACAAGGGTGTGGGTGTGACCGCCAATGATGAGATCAATGCCATCTACTTTTTGAGCCAGTTCTAGATCACGGTTATAGCCAATATGTGTAAGCGCAATAATTTTATTAATTTTTTCCTCAGTTTGAATGGTATTGACTGTTTCTTTTGCTTTTTTGTATGCATCTTGAAATTGAATGTTTGGACCACTGCTGGATGTAATGGCTGTGTCTTCAGTGGTTAGACCGAATACAGCGACCTTTTCACCATTTACGTCAAGTAGAATGTAAGGGTAAATGCCAGCTTCTTTTTTCTCACCAGCTTTAAATGTTGCTGGTTTTTTCACTAAATCGCTTAACTGTTTTTCCTTAGAGACATTCACGTTTGATGACACGATCGGGAAGTTCGGTTTTTCAAACTGGTGACGGTTTTGAGCATCTACGCTGGATGCATCACCTGTCAGGAATTGACGAAGGACAGATGGACCTTTGTCAAATTCATGATTCCCAAACGTCATGGCATCGTATTTCATTAAGTTCATCAGTTTCAGATCGGCAAGTCCTTGCCATTTTGTGAAATAGAGATCACCAGAGAAGACATCTCCAGCGTCTAATAAAATATTGTTTTCGCTTTGGGCGCGAACTTCTTTGATCTTAGTTGCGCGTCTTGCTGCATCATCCAGATGGGCATGTGTATCGTTTGTATGCATCACCGTTAAATGCCAATTGTCTGTTGCAGGTGGTTCTGTTGTACCATCATCTTTAAACGCTAGCTTGTACACGCCAAGTCCGTCTGTGCTGGCATTTCGAATAAAGTCGACGCTGTTTGATTTCTCTGCGAACGGTTTTGCAAGTAGAGAAGATTCAAAGGTGACTGTTGCGCCTTTTACTGGTGCAATGGACCAGTTTTGATCTGCGCTTGGGTTAATGGTTTTTTGTTCAATAATATAATCCATCAGCACTTGGCGGTTCTCATCTGCTGAGGCAAGCACCACTTTATCTTGTGTGAGGTGCGGGAAGCCTCCGCCGCCAGATGCACGGTAGTTGTTTGTCACGATTAAAAATTCTTGATTGTCAGAAACGGGTTTTCCGTTGTAAGACAAGTTTTTGATGCGGTTCGCATTAGCGTTAACAAGTGTGCCTGTTGTGCTGTATTTAGCAGGCTGTGTGACATCTACTTGGTACGTCACACCATCGATCACATCAAAATTATATGAGCGGTATTCTTCGTTTAAAATAGGCTGTTCATTTGAAGTATTTGGTTTGATTTGGTTAAACTGACCAGCAGACATTTCAAGCCAGTCTTTTACTTCACTGCCTTTTAGTTTTACAATCTGTACGGTGTTATCGTAAAGATAGAGATCGCCGATGTTTTTAATCGCTAAATCACCTTTTGCGATATTTGTATAATAGTTCACACCGTTGCGTCCACCGGCTTTAAATGGCGCACCCGCAGAGAGAATCGGCAAGTTTTTGTACGAAGTATCTTTCATTTTTTCTTGTGCATACCATTTCTGGGCATCTGTCACGATTTGAATAGAAGGGTCATCCATCACTTGAGCGAAAAAGCTGTTAATGTCTGCTTCTGTTTTTCCAACTGGCTTTCTGACGTAATCCAGGGTGTTTTGGTGAGTTGTTTGAATGGCATCTTTCACTGTACTGTTTTGAGATGTCACCCCGGCAACGGATTCGATTTTGCCTGTTCCGTCTGTGACTTTCCATTTGCTGCCGTCTGGTTCTAGTGTTAAATCAATGACTCCGAGGTAGCTTCCCCAGTTTTTTGACATGACGACAGGAATGCCATTAATGGTTCCCTTTGCGACATCAAATTTGTCAACGCCGCTATATTCAGCGCTTGGGAATGTGCCATGCTGGTGGCCAGACACAATCGCATCAATGCCTTTTGTTTTTGTGGCAAGGTCAAAGATCATATTTTCTGATCCTTTAGGTGAAGCTGTTTTTTCAATTCCTGTATGAGCAAGAGCGACGATGACATCTGCGCCTTTTGCTTTCATTTCTGGAATGGTTTCATTGGCAGACTCCACAATATCTTGCACTTGAACTTGTCCATCTAAATGTTTCTTATCCCACGTCATAATTTGTGGTGGTACGAATCCTATGTAACCGACTTTCACAGTTTGGGAGGCTCCGTTTGCATCTTTAAAGGTTTTATCCTGAATGACATAAGGAGTAAATCGGTGTTCTCCGTTTAACTTTTTGACGTTCGCATTGACAATCGGGAAGTTGGCGCCCGCAATGGTACCGTCAAGAAAAGATAAACCGTAGTTAAATTCATGATTGCCGAGTGTACCTGCATCATATTTTAATTTGTTGAGTGTATGAATAATGGGGTGAACCTTTGTTTGATTGATGATGCTGTCTTTTTCATTTTTATAAACGTATTCTCCAAGAGGGGTTCCTTGAATCAGGTCTCCGTTATCAACAAGGAGTGTATTAGGATTTTGTGAACGGTGCTTGTCAATCAGCTCGGCTGTTTTTGCCAAACCGAATTCATTTGTTTCTTTGTCGCTGTAATAATCGTAATTCATCATGTTCGCATGAACATCCGTTGTGGCTAAGATACTGACCTTTACGGCGCTGCCGCTTTCTGTTTCTGCATGAGTAGGTACTGCTGGGAGAATGAGACTAATCAACATCATGGAAGTGAGCAGAATAGACAGGTTTTTCCTTCGTTTAGACCTATGTGCTTGCTTCTTCACCTGATCTCCGCCTTTCTAATTTTTTTGACCACAATACCTATTGTAGAAATGTTTCGTTAACTTTTGTAGTTATTTTTTGCAGATTATTGTAAAGATAACATAAATCATACGAATTACCTTGTTAAGGGAATGTGAATGAGTCTAAATGCTTATTTTTATGAAAGGGGGTTTTCTCATAGGGATAGGATGTTTGATTTCAATTGGCGGGGGTATAGTGTGTAGTGTAAACGATAATCAAGCAGGAGGGTTTCTACATGGGTAAGAAAATTGCAGTTGTCTTAACAGATTACTTTGAGGATGTTGAATTCACCGAGCCTGCAAAAGCCTTTAAAGACGCAGGCCATGAGATCACAGTCATTGAAAACGAAAAAGGAAAAACAGTGAAAGGAAAGCAAGGAGAGGCAGAAGTAAGAGTCGATGCGTCTATCGATAACGTGAAACCAGAAGACTTCGATGCACTTCTGATTCCTGGCGGCTTCTCACCAGACATTCTGCGTGCGGATGATCGCTACGTGCAATTCACAAAAGCCTTTATGGACGAGAAAAAACCAGTATTTGCGATCTGTCATGGACCGCAATTGCTTATTACAGCGAAGACGCTGGAAGGAAGAGGCGCGACCGGCTATACATCCATTCAAGTAGATATGGAAAACGCAGGCGCCAAATTCAAAGATGAAGAAGTCGTCGTTTGTCAGGATCAGCTTGTCACAAGCCGTACACCTGATGACATTCCAGCATTTAACCGTGAATCATTAAAACTGCTCGCCAAATAAGTAGTTTTGACAGGATAAACAAAGCCAGCACCTTGCGAGGTGCTGGCTTTTTCTGTGCATGGATATAAGAAAGCGGCGTCAACCGCAATTCAGTATCAGGTGCACGATTATTTTCTTAAGCTTTTCAGCTCGCTTGCAATGGCTTGCATTTCACTTGGGCTGAATGAAGATTTTTTCATCACCATTTGGTGAAGAAATTCAATATCTTCATACTTATCTGGACTGAAGTCTTCTGCTTTGATGACTCCAATATTCAGCATATTGAGCTTTTGCGAAATGTCTTCAATCAGCTGATTGACTTCAGCCGCTTTTTGCTGTGACAAGGGCGGCACGTCCTTTCCTGCATGTGTCGAATAATATGTCTATTTTAACAGAAAAGCAAAAGAATAAAAGGGCTATTATGACGACACTGAAATGTTTTTTTCCTTTTTCTCCTCTTTGATCTTATCAATGATTCGTTTGGATTCAAACACCACAACACCTGATAAACCGATGAGTCCAATTAAGTTTGGAATGGCCATCAGTCCATTGAGCATATCTGCTACGCCCCAGACGAAGTCATTCTTAAACACGGCACCGAAAAAGACAGCTATCACAAACACGATACGATAATACATGACGTACGAATCCTTCGCCAAATATGTAAAGCATTTTTCCCCGTAATAGGACCAGCCAATGATGGTTGAATAAGCAAACAGGAGCAGCCCGATTGCCACGATGGTTGAGCCAGCTGGACCGAGGAAGTGAGCAAAGGATAACGAAGTCAGCGCATCACTTTTTTCTGTTAAATACATATCTGCCATGACAATCGTAATGCCAGTGATAGAACAAACAATGATGGTATCAATAAACACTTGCGTCATAGAGACGAGAGCTTGACGGGCAGGCATATCCGTTTTCGCAGCTGCAGCAGCAATTGGTGCTGATCCAAGACCAGCTTCATTGGAAAAGACGCCTCGTGCGACACCCCAGCGAATAACGGTTCCAATCGCACCACCTGCCACGGCTTGACCTGTAAAGGCATCTGAGAAAATAAGACTGACTGCGCCAGGAACAAGATCAGCATTCATGACAAGAATGATGAGCCCGCAAATGACGTAAAATAAAGCCATGACTGGTACAAAAATAGATGTCACTCGGCCGATACTTTTAATTCCGCCTAAAATCACGAGTGCCGTAAAGGCGGTAATGATGATACCTGTTACCCAAGTTGGAATTTGAAAAGTAGAATTCATGACGCCTGAGATGGAATTAGACTGTACCAGGTTGCCGATCCCAAAGGCAGCACTGGCACCGAAAACAGCAAATAGCACCCCTAGCCATTTCTGTTTTAAGCCATGCTCTAAATAATACATAGGTCCGCCAGACATTTCGCCTTTTTCGTTTTTGACCCTGTATTTTACAGCCAGAACAGCTTCTGCAAACTTGGTGGCCATCCCGAAAAATGCAGCAAACCACATCCAAAATACTGCACCAGGACCACCTGCAATGACAGCTGAGGCAACACCGACGATATTCCCTGTACCGACAGTTGCAGCAAGAGCCGTCATTAATGCTTGGAAATGGGAGATATCTCCCTCTGATGTTTTGTCTTGTTTTGAAAAAGCGAGCTTTAAAGAATAAGGAAGTAATCTAATTTGAATGAAGAGGATCCGAAAGGTGAGGTAGATTCCAGTACCAACAATTAAAATTAATAGGGGAGGCCCCCACAAAAAATTGTTCATCGTCGTGACAAATTGCTCAATGATTCCCATCTAATGTCCCCCTTTGTTTGTGTAATTCTCCTAAAGTTTCTCCTTTTTTTGTGTATTTTGTCAATGCCGATGGGAGTTTTTCTTGCAAAGTTTCCAAAAGAAAAAGGGCTTGATATGATAGAGAAAAGGTTTTCCAAAGGGACTCTTAGGGAAAAGATAGGAGGAGAATGAAGGATGATTCATGTATTATTTGTATGCCTCGGCAATATTTGCAGGTCACCGATGGCAGAGGCGATGTTTAGAAAACGAGTCGAAGACGAAGGGCTGAGTGAACACTTTGTGATTGATTCAGCAGGCATTGGCGGCTGGCATCAAGGCAGTCCTCCGCATGAAGGAACACGAAAGCTGCTTGATGAAAAGGGCATCAGCTATGAAGGAATGACGGCAAGACAAATCATGGATAAGGATATCACCACATACGACTATATCATTGCGATGGATGCTGAAAATGTAGGCGCCCTCCGCAGTTTAGCCGGCTATGGAAAACATCACTTTATTGGCCGTCTTCTTGACTTTGTAGAAGACGACGATCGAGACGATGTGCCAGATCCTTATTACACTGGGAACTTTGAGGAAGTACATGATTTAATTGAAACAGGAATTGATCGTTTTTTGACGTATGTAAAAAAAGAGAAACACCTTTAACTGAAAGGAGATCAGATGAGATGGAAGAGAACAAACAAATCGTGCTTCGGGGAGCTGTTATAGGCGCAGCCTGCGGCATATTGCTGACATTATTTCATCGTCCAACAAGAACTGCACTGAAAGAAAAATGGAATGACTGCCAGCAAAAGCTGGATGAATACCGCCTGGAGCCTGGCAAGATGTCTGCTTGCGTGAAGGAAAAAATGGAAGAAACGAAGCAATTGATGAGAACGGTCTCAGATGATTTGTCTTTTCTGAATGAACAGGTGAATCAGTTAAAGGAAACAACACCAAAGGTATTAGAGATTATTGAAGAAACAAAGGATCACTTTCAAAAGAAACAGAAAGATTGATCATTGGAGATGAGGCGTATGGGTTTTGTTAAAGCGTTAATTGGACGCTTTTTGCTGCATGAAGGACCGGCAAAATCAGCTGAACTTGCGTATTTCTTTTTGCTTTCATTATTTCCGTTTCTCATCTTCGTGCTGACGCTTGTTGGTTATTTGCCGCTGACATCAAAGGATGTTCTAAGCGTCATTTCTGGTTATGCGCCAGAGGGAGCGCTTTCGATGATTGAATCCATTGCCGAAGAGACGCTGAATAACCGTAACGGCGGATTGTTGTCATTCGGGATTATTGCCGCCCTATGGTCTGCATCCAACGGCATTAATGCGGTGGTCAGAGCATTTAACCACGCTTACGAAGTTGAGGAAAATCGTTCCTTCATTCTCGTACGTTTAACATCGATCATCTTAACCATTGCGATGGTGCTTACGATTATTTTTGCCTTGATGCTGCCTGTCTTTGGAAAAGAGCTTGGTTTATTCGTTGCCAAATTAGTAGGGCAGTCAGATGCGTTTCTCACCATTTGGACAGCCATGAGATGGATTATTAGTCCACTGATTTTACTGATTGTTTTTACATCCCTATATTATTTTGCCCCTAACATCAGGCTGAAATTGAAATTTGTGCTGCCGGGCGCCATATTTGCTTCTGTTGGCTGGATTCTCGTCAGCATGCTGTTCTCATTTTATGTAGGCGAATTTGCCAACTATAGTGCGATGTACGGGAGCATTGGGGGAATCATAATATTAATGATCTGGTTTTATTTAACCGGCATTATGATCATCCTCGGCGGCGAGCTCAATGCGCTTTTACATAAGCGTAAAATCGTACCAGGCAAGGTGTGAAGAAATCCGGGCATCCTAAAGGAGAACGAACATGTTCAATCTTGACGGATGGGGGAATAACGAATGTCTAAACAATCGAAAAAAGGCGGAAGCAACACAAAACAAAACAAAGGCCATCAGCCAAAGCACAAAACAAGTGGAAGTGCGAATGGGCAAAATGGGTATCACTAGATGAAAAAACTCCTCTGCATTGGTGCAGGGGAGTTTTTAATGAGAAATGGATTCGTTTGGAGTGTCGACCACTGACTGTGTACGCCCAAATCGAACACAACAAAATACAAATAAAATCACAATGCTGACAAGGTAAAGTAAATTCATGCCCTCGAACGTCTGCACAAAGAATCCGCCAAGAACCGGACCGAGAATACTTCCTGCACTAAACGCCATCCCGCACATCAAATTCCCAGCAGGCAGCAGATGCTTTGGCAATAAGTCCGTCATATAACTGATGCCAAGTGAGAAGGTCGAACCTACAGCCATACCTGCGATAAAGAAACAGATCGCAACAGCCAAAACGGACTGAATGAAAATCCCTGCTAAAAGGAAAAAGAATGAACCGACGAGTGTCACAACTAAAATCATGAGTCGTCTGCCGAAACGGTCACTCAGCATCCCAAGAGGAAGCTGAAAAACAATACTCCCAATCGCAAACGCAGGTAAAATAAACGCAACAGCATCTATCGTCACCCCACTTCTCAGCGCATACACAGGGAAGTTACTATTGAGCGTCGTTTCTAAAAAGCCATAGCAAAACGGCATCATAAACGCTACCCAGCCAAATTGAAACGCCTTCTTGAAGCGCTTCAAACTATTTGTCTGCTCTGACGTCTGCATTTCACCTGTATCAGGATATGTATTTTTTAAAACAAACACAAGCAGCCAAATACACAAACTAACTGCACCAGACACAATAAACGGCAAAGATGGATTGATTTCAATGAGTGGTGTTAAAAAAGGGCCGGCGGCAAAACCGAGTCCAAAGGATAACCCATACAATGAAATATTTCGCCCGCGATTTCTAGATGATGAGGCATAGGTTACCCACGTCTGTGTGGAGAAATGAAGCATATGATCACCGATGCCGATCATCAGCCGCAAGAAGAACCAGACGACATAAGATTCAATAAAGACAAAGCTAAACAAACTTAAAAAGACAGCAGCGCCCCCAATGACGATCAATGGTTTAAATCCGAAGCGGCGCAGCGGCGCTTCCATAAAAGGAGACGCAAGCAGCACGCCGATATATAAACCGGTGGCATGCAGTCCGTTTAACGTCGGGGAAGTGCCGGCATGTTCGAAAATAATCGAAATCACTGGCAGTAACGCTCCCTGCGAAAAACCAGATACGGATACAAGTAAAATTAAAATCATAAAATGAATTCTCGACATAAGAAGCTCCTTACAAGTTCATGCTTTCATCGTACAATGGAACCATAGGGGTTTCAATAGAAAGGTGGAAAAGGAATGAAGCTGATATACGAAAATGATCGGTGGGTCGCAAATGCTGATCAAAGGCAGCTACATATTTCAGGAAATGAAGAAGCGGGATACAGGCCGTATCAATTGTTCACCTCGGCTATTGCGGGCTGTTTTGGAGAAATGGTCATTCATGTATGCCGGAAAAAACGAATATCCTATCAAGGACTGACCATTACGCCTGAAACGACAAGAGAAGGAACTGTAAACAAAATCACTCATATTCATTTACATATGATCTTTGAAAGCATCAGCACCTCTGATGAACAGCTGGAAAAAGTAATGAAACTTGCGTTGAAGCATTGCTCCATGGTGCAATCCGTGAAAGGAACGATTGATATCACCCTTTCACACGAACGAATCTAAATGTATATGATGCCGGCACTCACGAAAGAATAACAGTCAGATATGATGTAAAGGAGATTGGCTGTATGAATCGTTTGTTTCTTGTGATTGTCGCAATCGGTGTTCCATTATCTGTAATTGGTAGTTTTCTTCATTTTCCGCAGGCTGTCATGTTCGCCGTCTATTGTATCGCCATCATCGGTCTTGCAAGTTATATGGGAAGAGCGACAGAGAGTCTTGCCATTATAGCGGGACCAAGAATTGGTGGGTTATTAAACGCTACTTTTGGAAATGCAGTGGAATTAATCATTTCATTTTTTGCATTAAAACAAGGACTCACCGCCATTGTCCTTGCTTCACTCACTGGCTCAGTGATCGGCAATTTACTGCTCGTGGCTGGATTGTCTTTTTTCGTTGGCGGATTGAAATTTAAACGACAAGAGTTCAATGTCCACGATGCAAGGCATAACTCTGGGCTGCTTATGTTTGCGATTATTGTGGCATTTGTCATTCCAGAAGTCTTTTCCATAGGGATGGCAGAAGATCGTCAATTTGCTTTAAGTATCGGCATTAGCATCGTGATGATTTTGCTTTATGTCGCAGCACTCTATTTCAAACTGGTCAGCCACAGAGGTGTTTATGTTGCCAAGCAGGAAATTACGGAAGGAGAAGCAGCGACGGAAGAAGAAACACCAGAATGGTCTGGGAAGTTTGCCACGGCGATTTTACTCCTTGCGACAATTGCTGTGGCGTATATTTCAGAGCGGCTCGTCCATACATTTGACACAGTCGGAGAACAGTTTGGCTGGAGTGAACTGTTTATCGGGGTCATCATTGTTGCGATTGTCGGTAATGCAGCAGAACACGCATCTGCTGTCATTATGGCGTATAAAAACAAAATGGATGTCGCGGTCGAAATTGCTTTCGGTTCTACGCTTCAAGTCGCCATGATGGTCGCACCGATCCTTGTGATCAGCTCTCTGTTTTTTGAAAAGCAAATGCCACTGATCTTCTCATTACCAGAGCTCATTGCCATGGCATCCTCTGTTTTACTAACGGTCATCCTTTCAAATGATGGGGATACGAACTGGTTTGAAGGTGCTACATTGCTCGCTGCCTATTTCATTATGGCGATTGGATTTTTCCTTTTATAATCTTTTGTGGATAAGGGACGTCTTTCGGGAAAATACTATGGAAAAATGAATGAGAAAGAGTGATGATATGAAAAAGATGCCCCGCATCATGTTTGTTGTTCTCTTATCCTTAAGTTTTCTATACAGTTTTCCAGCCGAGGCAGCAAAGCCGTTTAAGGTGCCATCGTCTGTCGCCAGTATCTCAAAGGAAAATACGTATCCAAATGCGTCACAAGATCAACCGCTGCTACAGCCGAGCGAGCTGACGGCCGAATTATTTAAAACAACAAGTGTACCAATTGAAAATACACATTTGATTAAAATGTTGAATGAATCCAGTATCTCAGGTACACCGTTAGCAGTTGGCTACAGGGCAACGATTTTTCTTGGAAGATGGGCACTTAGCTATGATTCAAACGAAACCGTCGCCAATTGGGAATACAAAAAAGTGAACACGAATCACATTGATAATAGAGGCGGAAACAAAACAGCCATCGGCAAATATGTGCAAAAGCAACAAGTAAAAGTAAGTGGAGGGCTCACAGCAAAAGTACCAAACCCAGAAGATGTGAAAACATTGATGATGCAAAAAGCCATCCAAAAAACAAAACTTCCGCTCGCCTTCGACACAGTGATTGGTGCAGGAACAAAGCGAGATCAGTCCTACCATGTATCTCCGAAAAAAGCAGCAACCCTGCATGCATACGCTCCAGCCATTAACGAAAAAGGAAAGGTTACTTACGGAGAAGTGTATCTTGTGCTCAAAGGAAATAAACGCAAACTCGTCGTGAAAAACGTGACCTCACAAGGAATTGGCGCTTGGATTCCTGTTCAGGATCACCTGACGTTTGGGTTTCAAGGGATGAATTAAAAACAGTCATCTCCTCTTACCAAGGGGAGATGACTGTTTTTTGATTAAGATGTCCTATCTTTTTTCTTTTTCATTTCATGAATGTAAAAATCAAAGGCGTTATATAAAACCCATACAAAGAAAAGAAAGAGAAAGACTTTAGTGAATATCGTCAAGTTGTTGAAAATTAAGCATAGGCCAATAAAAGGGAGGATCATAAAGCCATAATACGAAAACCACCATGTTTTAAAAATGAAACTCAGCTCCTTGGTTATTTGTGGAAACGACTCTTTCTTCATATTACATGGTCTTGAGTAGAACGTAAACCTTACCTAGACAATAAAAAAGCCAACGCAGAAGTTGAATGAACCCAACAACTACGATGGCTTAGCTGATTATTCCCCTAAATCCACATTATGATAAACTTGCTGCACGTCTTCAAGCTCTTCTAATACATCGATTAGTTTCTCGAATTGTGCTTTCGATTCATCATCTAATGTCACTTCGTTTTGAGGCAGCATTGTGATTTCGGCGACAGTAAATTCTTCTACGCCTGCCTGTTTGAACGCTTCTTGAACTTGATGGAATTGATCTGGTTCAGCATAGACGATCACCGTATCATCTTCTTCCATAATGTCACGTACATCAATGTCTGCTTCCATTAAAAGTTCAAGCGTTTCTTCTTCACTTTTCCCCTCGACACCGATCACCGCTGTTTGGTCAAACATGTAAGCAACAGATCCACTGACGCCCATATTTCCGCCGTTTTTCCCAAATGCTGCACGAACATCAGACGCTGTGCGGTTGACGTTATTGGTCAGGGCATCAACGATCACCATAGATCCGTTTGGACCAAATCCTTCGTAACGAAGCTCATCGAAGTTCTCTTCTGCGCCGCCTTTTGCTTTTTCAATCGCACGGTCCACAATGTGTTTTGGGACACTATATGTTTTTGCACGTTCTAGGACAAAACGAAGTGCTTGGTTTGATTCTGGATTTGGCTCACCTTGCTTGGCAGCCACATAGATTTCACGCCCGAATTTTGCGTAAATACGACTTGTATTGGCATCCTTTGATGCTTTCTTTTCTTTAATGTTGTTCCATTTACGACCCATCTTATTCACTCTCTTTCACTTAGTAAATACACAGTATGAGGGTCCCCATGCTGCATGAAATCAATCTGCTTTCTATTATACATGAATCAGTCAAGAGGATAGAAGTAAGAGGGCTGAAAAGAAAAGAATTCCTTAGCTGATATGTCCAAGTTGTTCAAGCGTCTTATTTTTCTCATGCGGTCTAGTCAGCTCATCACACCGAATGATTCTACCATCTAATAAAGTAAATAACGCCATCACATCTATTAGACCGTGGTCTCCTGTGGACAGCTCAACATGTACAGTGTAACGAAAACACCCTTGCTGAGTCTCTTCATCAAACAACATATCATGAAAGGCGGGGATGTCGAGCTGTTTGGTCATGACTTTTAATGTGGAGAGATGCTTTTTAAATTCATCAAGGGAAGAGACCTTTCCATCAGTGACTTGCTGATAATCTGAAGAAAAATAAGTCTCCACCTTTTCTATATCTAATTGGATTAACACCTCTTGATACATTTGCTTAATAAAAAAAATCGCTTCAGTTTTTCTCAATGTAAACATCCTTCCTTTTAGTTAATTGGTTAACTAAAAACAATCAAAAAAATAACCCCATCAAAATGAGGTTATTTTGCAGGCTGTGGATAGACGAGATCCTCAAGCAATTTCACATCATGCTGATGAAGTTGTGTGATCATTTCTTTTCGCACAGCGAGGGCGGCTTCGAAGTATTTTTCATCCTCGACCATTCCTTTTACGGTGATCTCAATCCCGCGATTCAATTTATTGAGCCCCATAATGCCATGAACCTGAAAAGGTTCAATGGCGTTTTGGAATTCATCTTTTTTCAGTAAATCATGATGCATTTGATTTAACTGATCACATGCTGTTTCTAGCGCCTTGAAAGCAATGTCAGGATTTTGGTTTGCGCTGATCAAGACTGACTCTGTGATTCGCATGTAGTGCATATTGTAGTTTTGGATTTGACGAATGTCTCCGTTTGAAATGGTTAACAGCTTGCCGCTCCATTCTCTAATTTGCAAAGACCGGAGACCAATTTCTTCAATGGTTCCGTTAAAAAGATTATTGACCGTCACATAGTCACCTTTATGAATTTGCCGTTCATAAATGAGGAAGATACCAGCTAAAATGTCACGAATCAAGGTTTGAGCACCAAAACCAATGACAATTCCAGCCACACCAGCCCCCGCAAGAATCTTCCCAAAGTCATGAAAGAATAAAGAAATCACATATAAGACAAAACATATGGAAGCTGTATACTTTGAAACTGATTTGACCAAGCTCTCAATCGTTTTTTTCTTTTTATCTTCAATGAATTCAGTGCGTTTAAAGAAAATCTGAAGCGCTTTGTTGATCATAAAGACGGCAAGCCAAAGAATGAGGCCAACAAGGAGAATTTCAATGTATTTGTTCTTGACCACTGTCAGAAATGTTTCGTCCATCTATCGGTTACCCCCTGGCTGTACGAGAAGTAAAATCAACATCTTGATAATAACTGTTTTTCACAAGAACATTCGGACCAAGGCATTGCACACTTGGGCAATGACAATTCAGTTCATTTGCCAATTTTGTGTTCATCCAGCGTGTATAAGCTGATTGCAACGTATCGGTTTCAATATTTCCTAATGGCGGTGTATCGCCAAAGTCTGTCACAATAATATTCCCATCAAAAATATTCACATTCAACCGTGAACGGCCATCAGGGTCATTTCGTACTGTCACATTTTTCGCTTGACGCAATCGAGTCAAGAGGCGCTGGTCTTCTTCATCTGTGCTGCATGAATAAAATGGCAATGTGCCAAACAGCATCCATGTGTTCTCATCACGAACATCGAGCAACTGATGAATCGCATCCCGCATTTGCGGAAGCGACAATGATTCAAGGGCGCTGGCAAAATCACTTGGATACATCGGATGAACTTCGTGGCGCTGGCATTTCATCTCGTCCACGATTTGACGATGGATGTGTTCAATATAAGGAAGCGTACGCTTATTCAGCATCGTTTCAGCAGATACGGTTACACCCGCTTTCACAAGGGCCTGACTATTCTCGATCATGCGGTTAAACAATTTTTCGCGCTGCTCAAAGGTTGGCTTTCGGTCCATCATTGCAAAACCAACCGTAGCAAACTCTTCGACTGTTCCCCAGTTATGTGAAATGTGTAGGACATCCAAGTATGGAATAATCTCTTCATATCGAGCCAAATCAAGCGTTAAATTCGAATTAATTTGGGTACGGACGCCGCGTTCATGGGCATACTTTAATAAAGGGACGACATATTCCCGTACAGATTTCAGAGACAGCATCGGCTCTCCGCCTGTAATGCTAAGGGAACGCAAGAGTGGTACTTCATCTAAACGGCGAAGCAGTAAATCGAGTGGCAGTGCATTCGGATCTTTTGGCTGCAAAGTATAGCCAACCGCACAGTGCTCACATCTCATGTTACACAACGTCGTTGTCGTCAATTCAATATTTGTCAGCTTCATTTCTCCGTAATCCTGCACATCGAGATAGGCTTCCCAAGGGTCGAATGCAGGTGTAATCGGACGAAGTGCTGTTTTTTGGTTCATGGTATCTATCTCCTTTTCATTCGGGCAAACATAGACCCGCCAACAGTTAATTTTAAGCCCCATCACCGTTATACGCAAGAGGGGACACAATTGATTTACAAAGGAAAAAAAGATAAGCTATAAACAAATGCTAAAGGGAGTGTATCTATGGGCAAGGCAGCAGACAGCAAAGAGCAGCAGGTTGATTATTTAAAGAACCGATTAGATATGTTTATGAATGTGATTGATTCATTAGATCCTGAATCCACAGACGTTGAGGATATAGACAGACTCATCCAGATGATTGACGACCTAGAAGCGAAATATGAACGATTTAAAACCGATTGGAAGGAAGAATAGCTCGCGCTGATGCGGGCTTTTTTCTTTAAATTGGCAGGTGAAAAAGTGTATGAGTACCCGGTATATTCTGCACAATAGAAGAAAAACCGGGAAGTGACGTAAATGAAAAAATGCATACTGATCTGTCTATGTGCGCTTTTTGTATCGATGCCTTTTTCAAACTTAGAAGCCGTGTCTAATCAGCCGATTCATTGGGGATTTGCTAAAAGCAAAGAGCACAAGCCAGCAGATGCCGGCAAGGAACTGACGACACTCTTAAAGAAATATGATGCTTACTATTTAGGAAATACGAAAAAGAAAGAGATTTATTTTACTTTCGACAATGGCTATGAAAATGGGTACACACCCAAAATCTTGGACGTACTGAAAAAGCATCAAGTACCGGGCACCTTTTTTGTGACTGGGCACTTCGTAAAGGACCAGCCCAAGCTCGTCAAACGTATGGCAGAGGAAGGTCATATTATTGGCAACCATTCCTATCACCATCCAGATTTAACAACAAAGAGCACGAAAGAAATCAAAGAAGAGCTAGATCGTGTCAATGAAGCGGTATACAAAATCACAGGAAAACAAGATAACCTCTACCTTCGTCCACCGCGCGGGGTGTTCAGTGAAAGGGTACTAAAGGAAACGAAACAGCTTGGCTACCAAACCGTTTTCTGGTCAGTAGCGTTTGTAGATTGGCACATCCACCATCAAAAAGGAAAACAGTATGCGTACAATCAAATGATGAAACAGGCGCATCCGGGTGCCATTTACTTACTTCATACCGTCTCAAGGGACAATGCCGAGGCACTTGATGATGCCATCACTGCTTTAAAAAAACAAGGATATACCTTTAAAAGCTTAGACGATCTCATGCTTGAAAAAGTATGGCATCTCCCTCAGCTATAGAAAAAAGCTTGCAGACATCTGCAAGTTTCAGCGTGTAGACAAACCCTCGCATTCTTTGTCAGTCCTGCGTGCCGGTGCTCACGAATGTGAAATTCGCTCCGC
>NZ_JBQENU010000020.1:0-18137 GCF_052044605.1 Bacillus sp. 22483
TTTCCCCCTGTGAGAGTAGGACGCCGCCAAGCTTTTCAAAGGATCAGTTCCAGTCGGAACTGGTCTTTTTTGTGTTTTCTTCTAGCAGCATCATGATATAAGCTGGAAACTTATCCTCTGCAATCTCCATATAACGTTCAATCATGACATAATCATCACTAATATATTGAGATAAAAGCTCGTACCACCATTCTGTTTCGTAGCGGGCAATCATACTGAGGTTATACATTAACAAGTAATGGCTGATGATCTCAGGAATCCCTAAAAAGGCATCTCGTGTTGCTGGAATGAACCATTGATTCATTTCTAAATCATAATGAAGATGAGTAGCAAGAGCAGGGTTTTCTTCTGAAAATACATCAAATATTAGCTTTTTGGCCTCTCGTTGCTTAAGCTTCCAAGTTGTATGGAACTCAAAATATTCAATAAAACGTTCGGCAGACATATTATAGAGCAAAGGAATATGATCTTGAATCAACATGCCATTGGCTTGCTCTACTTTCACTAAAGTAGAGGGTTGTTTTTGAAACTCTAGAATATGACCCATTTCAGGTATTTTTGAAAGGAGATTGATCATCGTAAATCGTTCATCTTCAAGACCATTTAAATGAAATAAGTGCTTTAATACATGCATACATAATCCGTTTCGCTGAATCTTGACTTCATCCTCACTAAAACGATAATGTTGCTTCTTTCTTTTTCTTGAGGTGACACCATGAGCTAAGACAGAGGTTTGAGAAGGATAGTCGGGATCCACTGTCAGCAAACATGCCTTTAACAGCTGTGCCATTCCATAAAACAATAAAATCGGTTTTAGTTCAAGCGGAGCTGATGCGGCTTGGTCATAAAATGTATGACCGTGCTTTAAAAAGTAAATAAATCGTTCACAGTTTTTATAGGCTTGTTGGTTTGCATCCTGAATATTCCGTTTCTCGTACTGTTGAAATAGAAACTTTTGGGAAGTTTCAAGTGAGTAAAAACGTTTTAAATCCTTCCATCCTGAACTTTTCATCTTCTTCCTCAACTCTCTTTATATTTTCTAAAAATTGCAACTGTTTGTTGCTTCCTTGACATGCTGTTTCCTAGTTGATAATCTACATATAATATTTTGCCGAAAAGAGGGGGATTTACTAATGTGGGAAAGTAAATTTTCAAAAGAAGGTTTGACGTTTGACGATGTGTTGCTTGTTCCAGCAAAGTCTGAGGTGCTTCCGCGTGATGTCAATTTATCAGTTGAGTTAACAAGCACTTTAAAGCTGAACATTCCAATTATTAGTGCAGGAATGGATACTGTGACGGAATCACAAATGGCGATTGCAATGGCACGTCAAGGTGGTCTTGGAATCATCCATAAGAACATGTCTATTGAGCAGCAAGCTGAACAAGTGGACAAAGTAAAACGTTCAGAGCGTGGTGTTATTACAAATCCATTTTTCTTAACACCGGATCATCAAGTATTCGATGCAGAACATTTAATGGGTAAATATCGTATTTCTGGTGTACCGATTGTTAATAACGAACAAGATCAAAAGCTTGTTGGGATTATTACGAACCGTGACCTTCGTTTTATTTCGGATTATTCAATGAAGATTAGCGACGTGATGACAAAAGAGGAACTTGTGACAGCTTCTGTTGGAACAACATTAGAAGAAGCTGAAAAAATCCTTCAGCAATATAAAATTGAAAAATTACCTCTTTTAGATGACGAAGGAACATTAAAAGGTCTCATCACCATCAAAGATATTGAAAAAGTGATTGAATTCCCTAACTCCTCTAAAGATGCACATGGCCGTTTAATTGTTGGTGCCGCTGTAGGTGTCACTGGCGATACAATGACTCGTGTGAAAAAATTAGTAGAAGCCAATGTTGATGTGATCGTCATTGATACAGCACACGGTCATTCTCAAGGTGTTCTAGACACTGTATCGAAAATCCGTGAAACGTATCCTTCTCTTAACATCATTGCTGGTAACGTTGCAACAGCTGAAGCAACAAAAGCATTGTTTGAAGCTGGAGCAGATATTGTAAAAGTGGGTATTGGACCAGGATCGATTTGTACAACACGTGTTGTTGCAGGGGTCGGTGTACCACAAATCACAGCGATTTATGACTGTGCAACAGAAGCAAGAAAGCATGGTAAATCTATTATTGCAGATGGTGGAATTAAATATTCAGGTGATATCGTGAAAGCATTAGCTTCTGGTGGACATGCTGTTATGCTGGGAAGCCTTCTTGCTGGTACATCTGAAAGCCCAGGAGAAACAGAAATTTTCCAAGGCAGACGTTTCAAAGTATATCGTGGTATGGGTTCTGTTGCTGCAATGGAAAAAGGAAGTAAAGATCGTTACTTCCAAGAAGATAACAAAAAATTCGTTCCAGAAGGTATCGAAGGACGTACACCGTATAAAGGACCAGTTGTTGACACTGTTTACCAACTTGTTGGCGGTATTCGCTCTGGTATGGGCTATTGTGGAACACAGGACTTACGTACTCTTAGAGAAGAAGCACAATTCATTCGCATGACAGGTGCAGGTCTTCGTGAGAGCCATCCACATGATGTACAAATTACAAAAGAATCACCAAACTACACAATTTCTTGATAAATTGTGACAATCAAATTACATTTGACAGGGTCTATGACTCTGTCTATTTTTTTTGTCTTTATTGTGATAAAATTTATACTGTTGTGTCGAAATAAGCCCTTGTGGATTAAATATATATGAAAAACGTCGAAAAAAGATGAATACGGAGGTATGACGATTGAACAGCAAGATGTTGAAACAGCTTATGGTCTCTATCCTTGCATTGGCATTGATTGTTACTGCATTTACCCCAATGTCCAAAGCAAAAGCGGCTGAAGATCCATTCAATGTGAATGCGAAAGCAGCCATCCTTATTGAAGCTTCTACAGGTAAAATTCTTTATAGTAAAAACGCAGAACAAAGACTGCCTATTGCAAGTATGGCAAAGATGATGACAGAGTATCTATTACTAGAGGCAATTGCTGAAGGCAAAGTGAAATGGGATCAAACATATACGCCAGATGATTACGTGTACGAAATTTCTCAGGACCGCAGTTTATCCAATGTTCCATTGAGAAAAGATGGTTCGTATACTGTCAAAGAACTTTATCAAGCAACGGCTATTTATTCAGCAAATGCAGCAGCAATTGGTCTAGCAGAGGTAATCGCTGGATCAGAATCAAAGTTTGTTGAAAAAATGAATGCAAAAGCAAAAGAACTTGGCTTAACCAATTACAAATTCGTGAATGCAACTGGATTAGAAAATAAAGACTTACATGGCAAACAGCCTAAAGGTACGGGACCTGATGAAGAAAGCGAAGTTTCCGCAAAGGATATGGCTTTGCTTGCACAGCATCTCATCAAAGATCATCCAGAAATTCTTGAAACAGCAAGCATCGCGAAAACAAAGTTCAGAGAAGGCACAGATGACGAAATGGACATGCCAAACTGGAACTTTATGCTTAAAGGACTTGTGAAAGAATATGAAGGCGTAGACGGTCTGAAAACGGGCTCTACTGATTCAGCTGGTTCTAGCTTCACAGGTACAGCAAAACGTGGTGACATGCGTGTGATCGCAGTTGTCCTGAATGCTAAAGGGAATCTTCATACAGCTCGTTTTGATGTGGCGAAAAAATTGTTCGATTATGCCTTTAAAAACTTTACGATGAAAGAAATGTACAAAAAAGGCCAACAAATCAAGGGACATGAAAACATCGAAGTCGATAAAGGGAAAGATAAAGAAGTACCCGTCGTGACGAAAGAAGCTTTCTCTGTACCGGTTAAAAATGGTGACGAGAAGAGCTATAAAGCGAAAGTAAATATTGATAAAAAGAACCTAGAAGCTCCTATTAAAAAAGGAACGAAGGTTGGCATGCTGACGACTTCTTATTCTGGTGATGAGAAGGACTACGGCTATTTGAGTAAAGACCAATCAGGTGTTGAGCTTGTGACGAAAACAGGTGATGAAAAAGCAAACTGGTTCATCCTTGCAATGCGTGGTGTAGGTGGATTCTTCGCTGGCATTTGGGGCGGAATCGTCGACACAGTAAAAGGTTGGTTCTAATAAAAAACTGCTCTCTTTATGTGAGAGCAGTTTTTTTATCGTTAAAAGAAAAGAGATTGTTTGTGGTTTTGAGGTGTAGACAAGGCCTGCTGAAAAATACCACATAACTTTTCCATACCTTCCGTCAGTGCCTTTTCATTCACATAAGAAAAACTCAGACGTATATAATTCTGCTTCGGCTCCCCAGGATAGCAGACAGAGCCAGGCAGGAAGGTGATTTGTTGCTTCCGTGCCTCATGTAATAGGGCACGTGTATCGACCCAGGAAGGAAAGCTAAGCCACAAATTGAGCCCGCCCTGTGGGATTTGCCAGGTGACGTCCTTTGGCGCATGCTTTGTCAACACATCCATCATCAAATCGCGTCTCACCTTCAAGGCAGTTCTTAATTTTTTCGTATGATCGATCATTTTCTTGGAAGTGAGAAACGGTAAGATCGCCTTTTGGGTGAGAAGCGGGCTCCCTAAATCATTATTGGCTTTTGCAGCTAATAAACGGTTAAATATAGAGCCTGACGCTGTAATAATTCCAATTCTGCATCCTGGAGCCAGTGTCTTGCTTAATCCTCGTAAATATATGACGTGTCCATCGTGATCTAGGCTTTTAATGGGTGCCGGCGGTTTCTTTTCAAAATAAAGCTCACGATAAGGATCATCTTCTACAATGAGACAATCAATGCTTTGTGCCAGTAAAAGCAGCTGTTTTCTTCGTTTCATCGACATACTGGCGCCTGTAGGACTGTGAAAAGTAGGAATGGTATAGATGAGCTTTGGTTTATATTTATCACAAATGCTTTGAAGCTGTTTCATGTTCATTCCTTCATGATCGACAGGAACCGTAATAATTCGTGCCCCTCTCCCCATAAAGACATCAATTGCGCCTGGATAGGTGGGCGCCTCCATGACAACTACATCATCCGGCCCGATAAATGTACGTGCTACTAAATCAAGCCCTTGCTGAGAACCGCTAGTGACAAGGATATTTTCAGGAGTAGAAGGGACATCTAATTTTTCTAGAAATGATTGAATGACCTGACGAAGCTGAAGGTCACCTTGTATTTCTCCGTATTTTGACATGATTTGAGGATGCCGGGCTAGGACATGCTGCATTTCTTTTTCTAAATACCGGTTAGGTAAAAGACCAGGATCAATCATAGAGGAAGAAAGATTAATGGCTTCTTCGACATAGTGATACTGAGCGAATTGAGACCTTGGTAAATAATCTGGAATCGATAACTGCCAATCGAAAGAAGTAGATGACTGAACCGGGATGTCAGTTTGCTCATGCTGCTCATTCACAAACGTACCTTTTCCTTGTACAGTCGTTAAAAATCCGTCGTCCTTAAGCCGTGTATAGGCTTTTGCTGCTGTGACAAGACTTACATTCAGCTGTTTCGCTAGATCACGTACAGTCGGCAGCTTATCGCCTTGCTGAAGCAGACCTGATTGAATGTGATCAACGATGGAAAAGTAAATCTGATTCGAAAGAGATGTATCTGAATGTCGATGGATATCAATATGCATGAAAATCCTCCAATGAGCGTGAAATTGTTATACATGGTTTCAGATTGTTATAGTTACATTATAACATGTCAATTACTCTTAAAAGAGGTAATGATGCTTTTTTAACTATAAAACCTTGATGTATAAGGGTTTATCCTTTTTTGTGAGCTGATTGAATTGTTATACTATTCTCTTTATTGTTATACTCTATCGCTTGTATGATAAAGGTGTTGAATCAATCGAATAGACAAATGGGAGGAAACAATTGTGAGCAATAAGGGAACTGAACGAGTAAAACGTGGAATGGCAGAAATGCAAAAAGGTGGCGTCATTATGGATGTCGTCAATGCTGAGCAGGCAAAAATCGCAGAAGAAGCAGGCGCAGTGGCAGTAATGGCACTAGAACGAGTACCAGCTGATATCCGTGCAGCAGGCGGTGTTGCCCGTATGGCAGATCCAAGAATCGTAGAAGAAGTACAAAATGCAGTAACGATTCCAGTCATGGCAAAAGCACGTATCGGCCACATCGTGGAAGCTCGTGTTCTTGAAGCACTTGGTGTTGATTATATTGATGAGAGTGAAGTGCTGACGCCCGCAGATGAGGAATTCCATTTAAATAAAAATGAATACACGGTACCTTTCGTATGTGGCTGTCGTGACCTAGGTGAGGCGACTCGCCGTATTGCAGAAGGCGCTTCAATGCTACGTACAAAAGGTGAGCCTGGTACAGGAAACATTGTAGAAGCTGTTCGTCATATGAGAAAGGTCAATGCTCAAATTCGTAAAGTGGCGGCAATGAGTGAAGATGAATTGATGACAGAAGCCAAGAATCTGGGCGCACCTTATGAATTATTGGTTCAAATTAAAAAAGAAGGCAAATTGCCAGTTGTAAACTTTGCAGCTGGAGGTGTTGCGACACCAGCAGATGCAGCACTCATGATGCAGCTTGGAGCAGATGGTGTATTTGTCGGCTCTGGTATCTTCAAATCAGACAATCCAGCTAAGTTTGCAAAAGCGATTGTAGAAGCAACGACTCATTTCACAGATTACCGTCTGATTGCAGAGCTTTCTAAAGAGCTTGGAACAGCGATGAAAGGAATTGAAATTTCAAATCTATTGCCAGAAGAGCGTATGCAAGAGCGTGGCTGGTAATTAAGGGAGCGCGACGAACATGCTAACAATTGGTGTACTAGGGCTTCAAGGAGCGGTGAGAGAGCATATTCAATCGATTGAAGCTTGTGGCGTAGCGGGAAAGATCATCAAACGGGTAGAGGAGTTAGAAATTGTTGACGGTCTCATTATCCCTGGTGGTGAAAGTACGACGATGAGAAGACTCATGGATACGTACCAATTCATTGAACCGATTAAAGCGTTCGCTGCTCAAGGTAAACCGATATTTGGGACTTGTGCCGGTTTGATTATGCTGGCAAAGCATATAGAAGATCGAGAAGATGCTCATCTTGGACTGTTAAATGTATCTGTTGCACGTAATTCGTTTGGCAGACAGGTAGACAGCTTTGAAGCAGATGTAGAAGTGAAAGGACTGGATGCGCCGTTTACAGGAGTGTTCATCCGTGCGCCTCATATCATCAGCGCAGATGAGAGCGTAGAGGTCATGGCTGAGTATGACGGCAGGATTGTGATGGCAAAAGAAAACAATATCTTAGGTTGTTCTTTTCATCCAGAGCTGACAGACGACCACCGGTTAACACAGCTGTTTGTTGAGATGGTGGAGTCCTATAAAACGAAGCTTGCTGTATAAAACGGTTGAAAATAGATAAAACTTATAGTACATTAAAATCACAATCAAAGATCGAAAAAGCGTTGACGGGAAATAGTAAGAAGCCCCTCTTTCTCAGAGAGCCGATGGTTGGTGAGAATCGGTGAAAGATGCATTCTGAATCCATCCTTGAGCGAAATGCTGAAACACGAAGTAAGCATTTACGGTGATGCCGTTACAGAGGAAAGAGGAAAGCATGCTTTTGGCGTGTTTTCAATCAGGGTGGCAACGCGAGAGCTCTCGTCCCTTTCATGGGATGAGGGCTCTTTTTATTTTTCGACAAAAAAGGAGTGTTACACATGCTGGATATTAAACAACTGCGCACGGATTTTGATCAAATCAAAGAAAAATTAGCCCATCGAGGCGAAGATTTAGCGGATTTTGATAAGTTTGGTGAGCTGGATCAAAAAAGAAGAGAATTAATCGGCAAAACAGAAGTATTAAAGAGCCGAAGAAATGAAGTATCACAGCAAGTGGCTGTTCTAAAAAGAGAAAAGAAAGACGCCGATCACATTATTCAAGAAATGCGTGAGGTAGGCGATGAGATTAAGAAGTTGGATGATGAATTAAGAACAGTAGAGGAAAGCCTGCAAACCATCCTGTTCTCAATTCCAAACATCCCTCATGATTCTGTACCAGTCGGTGAGACAGAAGATGACAACATTGAAGTGAGAAAATGGGGCGAACAGCCAGCCTTCTCATTTGAACCAAAGCCGCATTGGGATGTAGCCGATGAGCTGAAAATTTTGGATTTTGAACGTGCAGGAAAAGTGACAGGAAGCCGTTTCGTTTTTTATAAAGGGCTAGGCGCACGGTTAGAGCGTGCACTTTATAATTTTATGCTGGATTTACACGTAGATGAATTTGGTTTTACTGAAGTATTACCACCTTATATGGTAAACAGAGCAAGCATGACAGGAACTGGACAGCTTCCAAAGTTTGAAGAGGATGCTTTTAAAATTCGAGAAGAAGATTATTTCCTCATTCCAACGGCTGAAGTGCCAATTACGAACATGCACCGTGACGAAATTCTTGAAGGAGAGCAGCTGCCAATCAATTATGCAGCATTTAGTGCTTGTTTTAGATCAGAAGCTGGTTCTGCTGGCAGAGATACGCGCGGACTCATCCGTCAGCACCAATTTAACAAAGTAGAGCTTGTGAAATTTGTCAGACCAGAAGATTCTTATGAAGAATTAGAGAAACTAACAAACCAAGCAGAAAAAGTTCTTCAATTATTGAACCTGCCATACCGTGTCATGAGCATGTGTACAGGAGATTTAGGCTTTACGGCTGCGAAGAAATACGATATCGAAGTATGGATTCCAAGCCAAAATACATATCGTGAAATTTCTTCTTGCAGTAACTTTGAAGCGTTCCAAGCGAGACGAGCAAACATTCGTTTCCGCCCTGAGCCTAAAGCAAAGCCAGAACACGTCCACACATTAAATGGATCTGGTTTAGCAGTAGGAAGAACTGTTGCAGCCATTTTAGAAAACTATCAACAAGAGGATGGAACAGTGATTATTCCTGAGGTGTTACGTCCTTATATGGGAAATAAAGAAGTGATAAAATAAGATGCCGTCATGGCATCTTATTCTTTTTACCTAAACTTCTACAGCTTTTCTAAAATAAGCCGATAAAAGAACTAAAAGCATCTAGGAAAGAAGGAATAACCTTGAATAGGCTTGACTATTATGTTGAAATGGCTCAATTACTCAGAAAAGTTCTAGATGAAAGTGTCCTTTTCGGCATCACTGATACAGAAAAGGTACTTTGCTATTATCCATCGACCACAGTAGATTTTGGCATTAAAGTAGGGGACGCTTTAAACCCAGAGGACCAAAACGTGGCGACGACATTAAGAGGACAAGAATATGATGGGCATTTGCCAGAGTCTTTATATGGTTATGAAATTGCTGTAAAAGGTTATCCGATTTTTGATGAAGATAGAAAAGTGATTGGCTCTTTTTTAGTGGCTTTTTCACATCATCGTGAGAAGAAATTAAGCGGCTATATGGAACATATCAATAAAGTAGCGAAAGAGTTACAAGGTGGAATTGAGCAAATTGCTGCTCATTCTCAAGAACTGGCTGCGACAAGCTTAGAAATTAGTGAGCAGGCCGGAAGAGCAGAAGAGAAATCCGCAAACATTGAAGAAGTCGTCAAAACCATTGGCGGTATTGCGAGACAAACAAACCTGTTAGGACTCAATGCTGCAATTGAAGCGGCAAGAGCAGGTGAAAATGGAAAAGGCTTTGCTGTTGTTGCAGACGAGGTGCGTAAGTTATCAGATGGATCAAAGGAAGCAGCTGAAACCATTAATGCATTTTTAAAAGAAATCCAAGACAGCATTGGCACTTTATCTGAAAATATCTCACAAATCAGCAGTTCAACAAACGAACAAGCTAAACAAGTGACAGACTTTACAAAGATAATTGAGTCATTAAATGATTTTAAAGAAGAGATGAATCTTTTTATAGAAGAAATTAGACAGGATACGTAAGAGATGAAGAGCAGCCGATAATCGGCTGCTTTTTATAGGCTAAACATCATACCAAAATCAAATGTTGAAAATTTTTTCGAAAAGATGTTGACTTAAAATAAGATGATATGATATATTAATTCTTGTCGATACGGAGGAATACCCAAGTCCGGCTGAAGGGATCGGTCTTGAAAACCGACAGGGGTGTCAAAGCCCGCGGGGGTTCGAATCCCTCTTCCTCCGCCATATTGATTTTACCTTAGTTGAATTGAAACGCATAAAAATTGGAAATTGTCAAACCGCTGCATTCGAGAAATGCAGCGGTTTTTTTTATTTTGTGTTAGAGCGATTTTTTTGAATAACAGAAGCAATTTCATGAAGAATTGGATCAAGTGAGCTTTCATCATGAAGTAAGTCATAATCTTCAATATTAATTTTAATCACAGGGCACAGATCAAATTGTTCGATCCATTCTGTATATCGAGTGTACATTTCTTCCCAATATGCTCGATCGGTTTGAGTTTCCATCTCTCTCCCGCGCTCTTCAATACGATGTAATATATGATCTAAATCCCCATGTAAGTAAATGAGGACATCTGGGTGAGGGAAGTAAGGTGTCATCACCATCGCCTCAAATAGACTCGTATACGTTTCATAGTCTACCTCTGACATGGTACCTTTGTCTGCGTGCATTTTAGCAAAAATACCAGTGTCCTCATAAATGGACCGATCTTGTACATAACCTCCACCAGACTCGAAGATTCGTTTCTGCTCCTTAAAACGTTCAGCTAGAAAATAGACCTGTAAATGAAAGCTCCATCTTTGGAAATCTGAATAAAAAGGCTCTAAGTATGGATTATCATCTACTTTTTCGAGAGAAGTTTGAAACCCTAGCTTGTCCGCTATTGTTTTCGTCATGGTCGATTTTCCGACACCAACTGTCCCTGCAATTGTAATGACAGCATCCTTTGGTATTTCAATATTTTTCATAGTACTTGCTCCTTTATGTTCTGTACAATTTGCTGGTAATCTTGCTGTGAGGAAACGAAGTCTGTATGATCGCCTTCAATTGTAATGATAGGAAGACCTGGGTCAGTTTGTTTTAAATGCTCGATGGCTAACTCATAATCTTCAATCAGGGTTTTTAAATAAGCTGGATCAATGTCTTCTTCAAAAGATCGGCCTCTCATCTTTATTCTATCAAGTAAGGTGGGAAGGCTGGCTTTTATATAGATCATGGCATTTGGTTTAGGAAGATCATCTGTCAGCAAGTGATAGATCTTTCTGTATTTATCCATGTGCTTTTTAGATAAGGTTCTTTCTGCAAAGATCATATTTTTATAGACATGATAATCAGTGACAATCGGCTGATGTTTTTTGACATAGTTCTCTTCAATAGATTCTAACTGTTTAAACCGATTGCATAGAAAGAACATCTCAAGCTGAAAGCTCCATTGTTCCATATCTTCATAAAATTTATCTAAGAATGGATTTTCTTCTACAATTTCTTTTACTAAAGGAAATTGAAATTCCTTTGAAAGCATTGTAGCCAAGGTTGTTTTTCCGGCTCCAATTGGGCCTTCCACTGCAATAAAAGGGGCAGGATACATAGGCGTTCTCCTCTATCTATAAAGTTGTCAAACCAATGTATATTGTACCATACCCCTTCTGAGAGATAGAGCGTATGAATTACGATGTCGTTCTTTTTTCAATATTAAATTGATCTGATAACAACAACCAGTTTTGTGGGAAGGATAGACCTAATTTCCAGTAAGCAATTCCATTTAGGTTTAACTCTTTAATGAGATTAAATTTGGCTTGAATGGATCTTGCATCTTCAAACCAAACCTCGTGTTCTTTGTTATTAGCATCTGTATAACGGAAATAAGGTGCTTGTGCTGTTTCGTCATATAAAATGGATACATTATTCTCTCTAGCAATGGCGATCGCTTGTTGAGGGCTGACGGCTTTGGCGATAGGGCCTCCTTGAACATAAGGGAGTGTCCAATCATATCCATATAAATTCTGCCCCATCACAATTTTATTGGCAGGTATGACAGTCAGTGCATATTCAATGACTTGGCGGACAGGGCCGATCGGAGAGACGGCTTGTGCAGGCCCGCCGCTGTAGCCCCACTCATAAGTCATTAGCACAACATGATCAACAATCTTTCCAATTGCTTCATAGTCATGCGCCTCATACCATTTTCCTTTCTGTTCACTGCTTGTTTTAGGAGCGAGTGCCACAGAAATAGTCCAACCCTGTTGATGAAAACGAGTTGTTGCTTCTCTTAAAAATTGAAGGTAGGCTTCTTTATCAACTGGGCGTAAATATTCAAAGTCAAAATGGATTTCTTTTAATTGATACTTTTGAGCAACGCGGACGATTTCATTTAATAATGTCGTTTTGACAGATTGATTTGTTAAAAGGATTCGCCCGAGTTCATCACTAAATTTATCATTCTCTAAATTTGTGACTACCATGGATAAAACCGTTCTGCTTTGAGCGGCGATCTGAGGCAATTGATCTAATGGTGGCTCGCGAAGTGTTCCGTCTCTTTGCGCTTGAAAACTAAAAGCGCCGAGATGTGTTAAGTATGGAGATGCCTCTCTGGCTGCTTGCTTTAAATTTTCGCTGACTTGGTTTCCGCGTGGTTCTATATAAGCATTAGAATTAATATTTCTTTTCGGTCTTTGTGGAATATAAAGCAAGAAGCGAATAGGCAATATAGCTTCAGGTCGAATCCGATTCACACGTGCCAATTCTTCTACCGAAATTTGAAATCTTCTTCCAATTTGATAAAGTGTATCATTTTGTTTGACCTCATAAAATTGACCTCTAATAGGGATGACAATTGTTTGTCCAACGACTAGTTGATTTGGTGTTTCGATGTCGTTGGTCCGAATGATTTCATTTACCGTTGTTTTAAAACGCATGGCAATCTCATTTAACGTATCTCCTCTTTTGACAACATAAATTTGAATGGTCAACGCCCCCTTTGTTATTGCTAACAATTTATGAGGGTGATGGATAAATCATGTTTGATTTTCATCCGTGATCTCTTTAGTGGTTGTGATTTTGGCGAGAAGAACGTTCTCCATCATCGTTAAAGCGTACTCGTTGTCCCTATCATCATTTGAAGCAATACAATCTTTAGGTACAGTGAGGTTGTACTCTCGCATGTAAGCGTCATTTGCAGTGAACAGGACACAGATGTTTCCGGCAATTCCAGTTAAAATAAGTTCTTGCACACCTAATTCATTTAGGAGTGTCTCTAGTGCTGTTCCGTAAAAAGCAGAGTGCTTAGGTTTAATTAAGAAGTAATCATCTTTAGATGGTGCCATTTGCTCTAAAATAGGGGCACTTCTTTCGTTTTTACATGTTTCCATAACAGCTTTGATATCAGCCTTCCAGAGTCCATAGTGGTCGTTGATATAGATAATTGGCCAATTTTTCTTGAAAGCGTGTTGTTTAAGGGCTAAAATTTTATTGGTCATTTGCTCTGTTTTTTCAGCGAGCACATGTCCCATTTCGAAATCAAAATTATTGATCATGTCAATAATAAGCAGTGCCTTTTGTTGTTTTGGCAAATCAAGACCCCCTTTAAAAGATTGTGATAATATGTTAACCTCAATATCCTTTAAAAAAACATGAAAAGAGAGCCGTGCTATGACGAAAGATGAACAGTTTATGCAAGAAGCTATTTCTGAAGCTTTGAAAGCAAAACAAATAGGAGAAGTTCCAATCGGTGCCGTCATCGTTGTTGATGATCAAATTGTAAGCCGTGCTCACAATTTAAGGGAAAGTGAACAGCGATCAATTGCTCATGCGGAATTACTTGCTATTGATGAAGCGTGTAAAATGACTGGTAGCTGGCGTTTAGAAGATGCTGTACTTTATGTTACACTCGAACCGTGCCCAATGTGTGCAGGCGCTATTGTACTTTCAAGAGTGAAAAAGGTCGTTTTTGGTGCCTATGATCCTAAAGGTGGATGTGCTGGTACTTTAATGAATTTATTGGACGATGAGCGGTTCAATCATCAGTCTGAAGTCATTGGTGGTGTGCTTGAAAATGAGTGTGGTGAGCTGTTAAGTCAGTTCTTTCGAGACCTCCGTCAGCGTAAGAAGCAGGCGAAAAGTAAATGAATGGATGTCGTTTGCAATTTTATCACTTAGAAGGTATACTTATGTCTGCGTCACCAACAATTTAATATTCATTTTGCCGTGCTAAGCGGGGAGGTAGCGGTGCCCTGTACTCGCAATCCGCTCTAGCGAGGCCGAATCCCTTCTCAAGGTTCGTTTACTTCAAGGTCTGCCTTAAATAAGTGGTGTTGACGTCTGGGTCCTGCGCAATGGGAATTCATGAACCATGTCAGGTCCGGAAGGAAGCAGCATTAAGTGAAACCTCTCATGTGCCGCAGGGTTGCCTGGGCCGAGCTAACTGTTTAAGTAACGCTTGGGGTAGCGAATCGACAGAAGGTGCACGGTAAATCAATATTAAATGTAACTCATCTAGTTTATCTAGGTGAGTTTTTTGTTGCTATTGAAAGAATATATCAGTTGTTTTGTTTATACAAATAGTAAAAAAGCCATTTTCGGGTGAGGTATTTTTGAAGCAATTCATAAAGGGAACGAATGTTCTTGTTGATCTGACAGACATTTTCAGAAAGCAGGAAAACACGTTTTTTAATCAAGAAAAGTAAAAAGTCTTTAAAGGAAATGCTCTTTTTCGTTTATTAGAAAATAAAGGTGTACTTTTGAATTGATCGTTGCATCATGTATAATGAACATGATGATAAATGGAGGAGGGCGTATTTGTGAGTTATCAAGCTTTATACCGAGTGTTCAGACCTCAAGTTTTTGAGGATGTTGTTGGACAAGAACACATCACAAAAACGTTACAAAATGCCCTTTTGCAGAAAAAGTTTTCTCATGCTTACTTATTTTCAGGTCCTAGAGGAACAGGTAAAACAAGTGCTGCCAAGATTTTTGCGAAAGCAGTGAACTGTGAAAAGTCACCTGTTAGTGAGCCGTGTAATGAGTGTGATGCCTGTAGAGGGATTACGACCGGTTCGATTTCAGACGTGATTGAAATAGATGCTGCCTCAAATAACGGGGTAGATGAAATTCGGGATATACGTGATAAAGTGAAATTTGCTCCTTCAGCGGTTACATATAAGGTTTATATTATAGATGAGGTACATATGCTCTCTATCGGGGCATTTAATGCACTTCTTAAAACGCTAGAGGAACCACCTGCTCATTGTATCTTTATTTTGGCTACCACAGAGCCTCATAAGATTCCTCTTACCATCATATCAAGATGTCAGAGATTTGATTTTAAACGGATCACGACAAAAGATATTGTTGGACGAATGGAGAAAATTGTAGATGCAGAAAGCCTAAATATACAAGAGGGTTCACTCGAGATTATTGCTAGTGCGGCAGATGGAGGCATGCGTGACGCACTCAGCCTCCTTGACCAAGCGATCTCATTTAGTGGTGAACAGCTCACAATTGATGATGCACTGCTCATTACAGGTGCTGTATCTCAGCATTTCATTAGTCAGCTTGCTGAAGCCATTTTTGAGCAAAATATTGCGATAGCGCTGGATACGTTAAATGAATTGCTTCAACAGGGGAAAGATGCCGCAAAATTAATAGAGGATATGATCTTCTACTTTAGAGATATGCTTCTTTACAAAACAGCACCGGATCTTGAAGGTGTCCTTGAAAAAGTCAAAGTCGACGATAAGTTTGTGGCTCTTTCAGAACGTGTGGCACCTCAGTTTCTTTATGAAACGATTGAAGTGCTGAATAAAAGCCATCAGGAAATGAAATGGACAAACCATCCTAGAATTTTCTTTGAAGTAGCTGTGGTTAAGCTCTGTCAGTCAACGGCTGGTGCTGTATCATCTCCGGCTGATTCCGACCTAACAGCGTTAACGAATAAAATAGACAGGCTGGAACAGGAGCTATCTAGGCTAAAAGCTGAGGGTGTTCCAATGACTCAGTCTCAGAGTCCTCAAGCAAAAACGGAAGCACCTCGACCTCAAACGAGTAATAAAAATGGTTATCGTGCACCTGTCGGTCGAATTCATGAGATTTTAAAAGAAGCGAAGCGGCCGGAGCTAGAAAAAATAAAAGGCAAATGGGGAGAGCTTCTTGCCCAATTAAAACAGCAAAATAAGGTATCTCACGCTGCGCTATTAACAGATAGTGAACCAGTTGCGGCGGCAACTCATGCCTTTGTTTTAAAATTCAAATTTGAAATACATTGTAAGATGGTGGCCGAAGATAAAAGTGGTGTTCGAACCAATCTTGAGCAACTGCTAGAATCTATGCTAGGAAAAAGAGTGGAATTAGTTGGCGTTCCTGACGCTCAATGGGGTAAAATAAGAGAAGAATTTTTAAGAGATCATCAGCCTGAAGAACAAGCAGATGGTCAGGCAGCTTCTGCTGAAGAAGATCCATTAATTGCAGAAGCAAAGAAGTTAGTAGGAACCGATTTAATTGAAATTAAAGATTAACAATTTGAAAGAGAGTGGTGTTCATATGCGCGGTGGAATGGGAAATATGCAAAAAATGATGAAACAAATGCAAAAAATGCAGAAGGATATGGCTAAGGCTCAAGAAGAGCTTGCAGAAAAAGTCCTTGAAGGTACGGCAGGTGGCGGCATGGTCACTGTAAAAGTAAATGGACAAAAAGAAGTCGTTGATGTGGCGATTAATGAAGAAGTTGTTGATCCTGAAGACATCGATATGCTTCAAGACCTTGTACTTGCAGCAACAAATGATGCATTGAAAAAAGTTGATGAACTAACAAATGAAACAATGGGTCAATTCACAAAAGGAATGAACATGCCAGGTTTATTCTAGGAGGAATAACTGAAGATGCAATATCCTGAACCAATATCAAAGCTGATTGATAGCTTTATGAAATTGCCAGGAATCGGACCTAAAACTGCGGTCCGTCTGGCTTTTTTTGTTCTTAGTATGCAAGAAGATGTCGTGCTGGATTTTGCGAAGGCACTTGTTAATGCAAAGCGTAATTTAACTTATTGTTCTGTTTGCGGACATATCACCGATCAGGATCCTTGTTATATTTGTGAAGATACAAGAAGAGATCAATCTGTGATCTGTGTGGTGCAGGATCCAAAAGATGTGATCGCAATGGAAAAAATGAAAGAATACAACGGCTTATATCATGTGCTTCATGGTGCTATTTCACCAATGGACGGAATTGGACCAGAGGATATTAAAATTCCTGACCTATTAAAAAGATTGCAAGACGATCAAGTCACAGAGGTCATTCTTGCAACCAATCCAAACATTGAGGGAGAAGCGACAGCCATGTATATCTCTAGATTGTTGAAACCATCAGGAATTAAACTCTCTCGCATTGCTCACGGACTCCCAGTAGGTGGAGATTTAGAGTATGCGGATGAAGTCACACTTTCTAAGGCTCTAGAAGGCAGACGTGAGATGTAGGAAGGAGAAGTACGGTACATGGGTTTTCTTCGCAGAAAATCAATTCGAAAAGAATTCGATGAGATATTAATTCAACAGCTTTTTAAGCAAAAGGAAGAATGGAACAGACAAAAAAAGCTTGTCGCAAATAGCGTTGAGCCTTCACCGGACATTCTATTCGAATTAAAGCTTGCTCAAGCGAAGTACTTTTTCTATCTGAGAGAAGCGAAAAAGAGAAATTTACGTTTAAACAACTGGAGATAGCAGGTCTATTTTCCATAATCCTCTCATATGCTTGTACTATTCATATGAAGAGGAGATGAGAGGATTATGGAACCTGTTATTGTGATTGGTTCAATTTTGTTAGCTGTTTTATTGTTGTTTATGTCGGGTGTTCAAGCGAATCCATTCAAATGGTTGGGGCTTATCGGAATAAAATTTGTCGCAGGCGCTCTTTTTTTATTTTGCCTCAATTTATTCGGCGAGAGTTTAGGGCTTCATGTTTCCATTAACCCTGTAACGAGCGGAATTAGTGGTTTGTTGGGCATTCCAGGTGTAGCAGCTTTAGTCGTAATTGAAAAGTTTATTATTTAATGCAAAATATTGTTGACTTTGATTATATATGGTGGTAAATTAATATACGTCGCTGATGACGAAGAAACGAAAAAACATAATAACAAAAAAGTTGTTGACACTAACAACTTGGATGTGATAAGATGTTCTAGTCGCTTCTGAAGCGGTAAACAAGTTCTTTGAAAACTAAACAAGACAAAACGTACCTGTTAATTCGAGTTTTTATAAAAAAATCCTATGATACAT
>NZ_JBQENU010000021.1:0-11229 GCF_052044605.1 Bacillus sp. 22483
CGTTTGTCCGTTTCCTCTGGGAGATTCCAGTAGCCTCTTGCCAGTCCTTTCCCCGCAATCACGAGCTCACCCGGTACGCCTTGCGGCGAGAGGTCATATAACGAACCCATAATGTAAAAACGAGTATTGGCAATCGCTGTTCCGATAGGAAGCGTGCCTTGATCTGGATCAATGATCCCGCTTGTCGCCACGACCGTATTTTCTGTTGGGCCGTAGTTATTGACGAGTTTGTATGGAACGGGCTTCACCTGTTTTAGCTTGTCCCCGCCTGTCAGTAAGTAACGGAGAGAATGATTGTCCATCGACATAAACTGCTCACATAGCTGTGTTGGCAGGAATGCAATGGTGATGCCTTCGTGATTAAAATACGAATTGAGCTTGATCATATCGAGGCGAATCGCTTCGTCGATGATATGGAGCTCTGCGCCGGCGATCCACGTCGGGAACATCTCCCAAATGGAGGCATCAAAGCCAAAGCCGGCATATTTGGCGGTTCGGTCTTGTTTCGTCACCTGGAAGGCATCATTGTGCCAAAAAGCAAGATTGACAAGGGACTGGTGCTCGACCATGACACCCTTCGGCTGTCCAGTCGTTCCAGATGTGTAAATCATATAAGCGAGATCCGTTGGTTTGACAGGAACCTGAATCTCGTGCGCTTCTCCTTCTACTGCCTCTTCTATGAAGAGGGTATGACCTGTGAAAGAACGTGGTGCAGTGAGCCCTTTCTGAATCAGAAGGACCTCTGCCCCGCAATCTTCCAACATGTAGGCAATGCGCTGCGCTGGATAATCGGCATCAATCGGCACAAATGCCGCACCTGCCTTGAGAACCCCAAGAACAGCGGCTGTCATCTCGAGCGATGGACGCGTGAGAATGCCGATGCGGTCTCCCGGTTTTGTGCCGCTGGAAATGAGTCTTGCGGCGACTGTATTCGCCCGGTTGTTCAGTTCTTCATACGTCCAGCTTGTGCCGCAGAAAGTTACGGCTTTTTGATCAGGTACTTCCTGTGACTTCGCCTCAATCAATGCATGAACCGTTTGATCTGTCGGGACATTTAGGACAGGTCCGGACCAATCATCAAGCAGATGTCGCTCTTCTTCTTTGGTTAAGATGGAGATGGTTGAGATCGGCTGATTCAATTTCGCAAGCATTTCGTCTATGATTCGCTCAACATATTGACTCCATCGCTGAATGGTACTCTTTTTAAATAGTGCCGCTGCATATTCAAAGCGCAAGCCCACTTGATCTTGTTCCTCAAAGATGCCGAGCGTTAAATCAAACTTTGCCTGAACGGCTTCTTGCTGTCTGTGTGAAAGCGTAAGTCCATTCAAATTCGGTAACGTCAGATCACGCTCATCCGTTGTCATCATGACACTAAACAACGGGTTGCGGCTCGTGTCTTTCGGAAGGTCTAACTGCGCGACCAAATCCTCAAACGGGAATCCTTGATGTTCATAAGCTGATAGATTGTGATCTTTTATTTTTTCTAGCAGATGCTCTGCAGTTTCTTCTAACTGAACGTCATGTCGAAGGGCCAGTGTATTCACAAACATGCCCGGAATCCGTTCGATTGACGCATGTGTACGTCCAGCCGTTACAGCCCCTATGACGATGTCATGCTGCCCAGTCAATTTATGAAGGAGAATGGCAAAGGCCGTTTGCATCACCATGTTCAAGCTCACATTTTTTTCAGCCATGAGCGCTTTGACATGCTGCGCCTTTTCAGCAGACAGCCATCTATCCACCCGGTCTCCTGCAAATGACTGCACACTAGGCCGCGGGAAATCAAGCGGAAGTGCTAAGTCTTCTGGCGGCTGTGCATATTGCTCCAGCCAATACTGCCGCTGTTTTTCAAGTGCTACTTGCTGCTCTTCCTCTTGCTGCCATACCGCATAATCCTTGTAGTGCAACTGAACTGGCGGTAACGTCTTATGCTCATACAATTCCGCTAATTCTTGAATAAGTAGACTGCGTGTCACTCCGTCTGCGATGATATGGTGCATATCCATCATGAATACATATTTGTCATCAGACAGCTTTGCCACTTTCGCTCTCATTAGAGGTGCTTGATGTAATGAGAATGGTGTCATGAAGTTGTCTACGACGGATTGTACCTGATCGCTTTCTACTTCAACCATCTGTAACGTAAACGGCACACGGCGATAGATTTTTTGGACGGGACTGCCGTCAATTTCAACAAAGGCTGTCCGCAATGACTCATGTCTATCAATTAAAGCTTGAATCGCTCCTTCTAGCTGCTTCAGATCAAGGTTTCCTTCCATCATGAAAACGGCTGGCATATGGTAGGTGACGGATTCTGGATGCAACTGCTGTAATACGTACATTCGCTTTTGTGCGGAAGAGACTGGATAGAAATCTTGCTTTTCCGCTGGCTGAATGGATGTGACGAGCGAAGAATCAGCTTCTTCCAAATAGGCAGCTATCGCACGTATCGTTGGCTTTTCAAAAAGAACCTTGAGTGGAACATGCTGATTCAGTTTGGCTTGCATTTTCGAAATGAGCACCATGCCTTTCAAAGAATGCCCACCTAATTCAAAGAAATGGTCATCAATGCCGACTTTTTCAATCTCAAGAACATCTGACCAAATATCACAAAGCGTCTGCTCAAGCGCCGTTTCTGGTGCTGCATGTGCCGTGCGGTTCATATGTGCCTCATGAGGAAGCGGCAGAGATTTTGCATCCACTTTTCCGTTTTGCGTCAGCGGCATATGATCCACTTTGACAAAATAAGTAGGAATCATGTAATCCGGTAGTGTCTCTGAAAGCTTTTCTCTAAATGTCAGCGTTCCAATGTGATCAGGTGCTGTATAATATAACGCCAGCTCCGGTAAACGAGATGTGTTGATCACTTTGACATACACTTTTTGAATGGTTGAAAGGGCACGTGCGGCATGCTCAATTTCTTGTTTCTCAATTCGATAGCCGCGAATTTTCACTTGATCATCTACTCTTCCAAGGAATTCAATCTCTCCATTTGTATGCTGTCTAACCAAATCTCCCGTTCGATACATCCGCTCTTGAGGGAAATAAGGATTTTCAAGAAAACGCTCCGCTGTTAATTCAGGCTGATTCAAATAACCTTTTGAAACACCATCACCTGAAATGTAGAGCTCACCCGGTGCGCCATAAGGGACAAGGCGCTGCTCGCGATTGCATACGAGCGCTCTTGTATGAGCAATAGGCTTTCCAATGATAGAACGCTCCTTTAAAGCGTCCAGCTCATGCGGTGTCATTAGCTTGCTCACTGTACCAATCGTTGTTTCTGTCGGACCGTAATGGTTCATCACTGCCACGCATGGATGCTGCTTCATAAATGTCTCAACATCTTCAGAGACAATCGGTTCTCCTCCCAATACCACAAGCCGTAAAGCGTCAAATGTATGACCCTTCGAATCTGCCATCATATGAAATAAGGATGGTGTCATTTTGATATAAGTCAGCTCTTGTTCATCAATAAAACGCATGAGACGTACAGGGTCTGTATACACGTCTTCACGAGGAATATAGAGTGTCCCGCCTGCTTTTAGAACCGGGAAAATGCTTGTGTAACCAAGGTCGTATGCATAAGAAGACAGGAGTGCCGTTCGATCGCATTCTTGTAAAGTCACTTCATGTGTCAACCAATTGACGTAGTGTGATAGATTACGATGCGTGAGCTGTACACCCTTTGGCTTCCCTGTTGTTCCAGATGTGTAAATCACATAAGCCAGTTGATCAACCGATACGTCCGGCAGGTCTAGAGAATCGTTTCGTTGGACGGCTTTCTCCACATGTACGACCTGAATCGACTTGAGATGCTGATAGGAATCACCAAGAGACTCATTTGCCACGATGACTTTTGCCCCTGAATCTTTTAATGTGTAACGAATACGTTCCGCAGGAAAAGCTGGATCAATTGGGACAAATGCACCGCCTGCTTTCATTACACCTAGCATCGAGACAATGACATAGACAGACCGATCAAGAATAAGCGCGACTGTGCTTTCTTTCTCTACGCCTTGCATCTTCAGCTCACTGCAAAGAGCATTGGACATGTGATCTAGTTCACGGTAAGTCAGCTTCCTTTCACCATCCATCACCGCAATGGCATCAGGTGTTTCCATGGCTTGACGTGAAAATTGCACATGGTACGGCTCATGTTGACCTGCTTGTTCTCCATCCCTTTTCTCCAGCCGCTCCATTTGCTCATGCTGATCCAAGAGGTTGAACAAGCCAATTTGTTCATTCGGATGCTGGACCGCCTCACGAATAATCGCAAGCAGATGTGTTCCGAACCGGCGGATGGTTTCCTCTTTAAATAATGCCGTTGCATAGTCTAGGCTTAGTTTTATTTCTCCCTCACGTTCAAATGCTTCTAGAGACAGATCAAATTTGACGGATCGGTGCTGCATTGCATAAGGCGAAATGTTCAGATCGCCGAGCTTTAGTGCAGGAACATCCATGTTCTGCATATTAAACGAAACACTAAAGAGCGGGCTTCGGGTTGTATCACGATCAAGCGGTAGACGCGCGATTAACTCTTCGAGCGGATAGCTTTGATGTGCAAAAGCATCTACACTCGTTTCTTTTATTTCTTCAAGCAGCTGTAAAAATGACTTTTTTTGTTCCGGTTTCCCGCGCATCGCAATGGTATTGATGAACATCCCCGGCATGTCCTGAATATCTGGATGTATTCGTCCCGCAACAGGAGATCCGACAATGATATCTTCCTGTCCGCTGTAGGATGCGAGCAGCACTTGAAATGCAGATAACAAGAACATGTACAGCGTCGTATCTGTTTTCTTGAGCAGCTCATGAATACGCTGAGTTGTCGCTTGATCACAGCCAAACATCACTCGTTCTCCAGAAAAATCACGTTCCACTGGACGCGGAAAGTCTGTCGGCAAATCTAAAACCGGTACATCTCCTTGGAATTGCTTCAGCCAATACGCTTCATGCACACGCTGTTTCTCTGTTTCTTCTTCACTTAACTGCCAGACAGCGTAGTCTTTATAATGAATGGCTCTTTCTGCAAGTGCCTCTCCATCATAGGCTTTCGCCAAATCCTGAATGAACGTCTTCATGGAACTGCCATCTGTAATCAGGTGATGTGCTTCCAGAACTAAAAGATGACGGTCGTCACTCACTTTGAGCAGCTGTGCCCGCAGGAGGGGAGCGGCTGTCAAATCAAACGGCGCCTGACGTTCAGCAAGAAATGCCTCGGCCTCTTCTTCCTTTACATCATGGACAGGGAGGTCAAATGCCGCTCGTTCATGTACCCTTTGGACGATGTTCTCGCCTTTCATATGAAAACTCGTTCTTAAAATTTCATGCGTTTGAATCAATTCATCAAATGCTGAGGTGAGCCGCTGATGATCGAGCGTACCTTCAAGCGTTAAGACGATCGGAATATGATAGTTCGTACTCTTAGGTTCAAGTGTTTGTAAAATGTATAAGCGCCGCTGAGCTGGTGACACTGGGTAGTCCTCCGCCTTCGCTGCGGGTAAGATCGGATGTCCTTGTTCTTCTTGACCGTCCTGGTCAATGTATGACGCAAGCGATCGAACCGTTGGCTTTTCGAATATCACTTGAATCGGAACTTCCTTTTGGAACACTTCTTGGATTTTGGCTGACATCATCATTGCTTTGAGTGAATGTCCGCCAGTCATGAAGAAATGCTCATCTATTCCCACCGCTTTCCCAAGCAGTTCCTCCCAAATTTGAGCAAGCGCCTTTTCCGTCTCGGTTTCAGGTGGAATGATCCTGATTTCTTCACGATCAGCTTCGTCAGGCGTTGGTAAAGCTTTTCGATCGACCTTTCCGTTTGTGGTAAGCGGAAAAGCATCTAGCTTCATGACGTGATGAGGTACCATATATGCTGGCAGTTCTTGATTAAATAGAGCCCGCACTTCTTCTTCCGTGATCGTTCCCGTATAGTAAGCGGTCATTTCTTTTTCATCTGAAGGAGACTCATGGATGAGCACAACCGCATCATCGATCCCCGTCTCTTGTTGAAGAATCGTTTCAATTTCACCGAGCTCAATACGGAAACCACGGATTTTCACTTGATCATCTGTCCGTCCGAGGAATTCGATTTGACCATTTGAACCGTACCTAGCCAAATCTCCTGTTCGATACAAACGCCCTTCTGCCTTGAAAGGATCAGCGATAAATGCTTGCTTTGTTAATTCTGGACGATGGAGATATCCTCTTGAGACACCGTCTCCGCCAACATACAGCTCTCCTGGCGCGCCAATTGGCTGAAGTCTTTGATTGTCATCTAAAATGTAAGCGGACGAATGATTGATCGGCTGACCAATTGGAATCGTGCCCGTTTCATCCCCTCTCACCTCATAAATGGTCGAGATGGTGGTGTTTTCTGTTGGGCCGTACGCATTCAGTAAAACAAGTGATGGATGATTTTTCTTCACAAGCTCTGCACTTTTCACATTGATCACATCACCGCCTGTGATCAATTTGAACAGTCCTTTAAACATATGCGGTCGCTGCTGAGCGAGTTGATTAAACAAACCAGTTGTTAAAAAGAGCGCCGAGATTTGATTCGTTTGGATAAAGCGTTCAAACCGGTTGATGTCCAATAACGTGTCACGGTCAACAGGATAAAGCGTTGCACCGTTCAGCAGTGTGGTGAAAATTTCAAAAGTAATGGCATCAAAGCTGACTGCTCCTGTATGTGCCATACGATCCGACTTGTTCAAGCCCAGTGTCTCCTGAGAACATGCCAATCTGACAATATGCTGATGCTCAATTTGAACCCCTTTTGGCTGGCCGGTTGACCCCGACGTGTACATGATATACGCCAATTGCGAAGGAGAGGTCTCGACTTCGAATGGTCCGTTGGACTGATTCGATATGTCCGACACACGAACGGCTTGGATACTTTCATGAACTGGCGGCTGGCTGTACGCATAGAGCAAAACGGATGCACCGCTGTCTTCAAGCATAAAGCGGATTCTCTCCTCCGGCTGGGCTGGATCAATTGGTACATAAGCAGCCCCTGCTTGAAGAACCGCTAAAATGGCGATCACTGCTTCAGCAGATCGATTCATATACACTGCGACAGCATCTTCTTGTTTCACTCCGCTATCAATCAAATATCCCGCAACACGATGGATTTCTTGGCCGAGTTCTTCATAGGTGAATGCCCGCTCTCCTTCGACTAACGCCAGATGGTCTGGCTGCGTTTGAATGCGTTCTTTAAGAAGCTCAGGAATAGACAGATGCTTTGGATAATCTCGTTCTGTCTTGTTCCATGCTTCAATCTGCTGTTTTTCTTCTTCGGTGATACACGTCACGTCATGAAGGCGAACTTCCGGATTCTCGATGATCTGCTTCATGAGGTTGGTCAGGTGTTTCGATATTTTTTCAATGACCTCTTCTTCAAAAGCCACCGCATTGTATTTGATTTTCAATGTCCATGTTTCACCTGGATATACGAGGACATTTAGATCGAAATTCGTTTGTTCAAATCCGTCTTTTACATCAATGGAAAACCCTAGACGTTCCGACATAGTGTCACCAGATAGCTCTTGATCTAAAGGATAGTTCTCAAACCCGACCAAGTGATCGAAGAGTTGTCCTCCTGCAGCTGTCTGTTGCTGAATGTCATAAAGCGGCATAAAATCATAGTTTTCCGCTTCCAGCGCATGCTGCTGAACTTTTTGAAACAGCTGTTTGAAGGTGTCTTCCTGATCCATTTCTACCCTGACCGGTATTGTATTGATAAAAAGTCCTGCCATCTGTTCTATACCAGCCACACTTGGCGGCCTGCCAGATACGACTGTTCCGAAAGTGACATCATGTGCCGCATGGTAAGTGCCTAAAAGAACCGACCAAACAGCCTGGAATAGATTCGGTGCTGTCACTTGGCAATTCCTTGCGATCTCTTGAATGGTGCTGACCATTTCAGCATCCCATGTGAACGTCCATTCCTGATGGTCATATTGTCCGTTCGCTTCTTTTTGCTGCAAAAGCCCTTGATGCTGAATCGCACCATCTAAGCGAACCTTCCAATAGCCTTCCGCTGCTTGTTGATTTTGCTTGCCAAGCCACTGAATATAATCTGCATAAGGTTTTCCTTGTGAGCGATCCGGCGTTTTGCCGTTCCGATAAGATTCGTAGTAATGAAACAATTTTTTCATCAAAACTCCCATGGACCAACCATCCATGATGATGTGATGGTTGCTCCAAATGAGATGCCAGTTTGTTTCATTCAGTTGAAAAACAGCGACCTTCAATAACAAATCATTCGTTAAATGGAAGCCTTGCTTTCTCACTTGCTTTTTATATTGATCTAGTACCTTTTGCTGTTCCTGATGATTCAGGTGAGATAGATTCTCTCTATACACATCTAGATTGCGCTCTGCCAGTACAACCTGACGCGGCTTCTGTAATTGCTGATAGACAAAGGCTGTACGGAGAATGTCATATGTGCCGATGAGCTCATTGAGACTTTTTTCAAAAAGATCGAGATCAAACTCCCCTCTTATTCCAAGCTCCAGCTGTGTGAAATAAGAGGACGAATTAGGGTCTAGCATGGCATGATATAACATACCTTCTTGCATTGGTGTTAAAGGATATACCTTTTGAATCTTCTGTTTGCTCATAGTCCACCTCTTCGTTTGCTTAAAATATATCCATTAGCTTTTCAAGTTCATCCATGGTCAGGTCATCGTCTCCTACATCACTAGGTGTAATTTGCGCTTCATCTTGTGATACACAATGTGAGATGATTGCCTTCACGTTCTTTTTTAAAAGGTCCTTAAACTGTTCCATCGTTTGCTCTTCGAATTCAAGCTGGTGATATGACATCGTCATATGGAACATGCCCTGTTCTACGAAACCAACAATATCTAATGCATGAGGTTTCTCTGATTCTGGACTTAATGATTGACCTGCCTGCCAAGTGGATCGACTTAGTTCACCCCCGCCAATCTGTTCATCAAACTGACCAAGATAGTTAAAGCTGATATCTGGCGTGACATCAAATGCGAGACCGTCCTTCATTTTGTCAGGCGTTAAGTATTTTAAAACGCCATAGCCGATTCCCTTGTTCGGAATGTGTCTGAGCTCTTCTTTCAAAAGCTTGATTTGATACGAAAGATCCTCCGCATGCGACAAATCAAGTAGCACAGGATACATGCTCGTAAACCAGCCGATGGTCCGCGACACATTGACCGCCGGAAGGATGTCTTCCCTTCCATGTCCTTCAAGGTGAATAAAGTGTCTGTCTTCTCCTGTCCACTCTTTCAGGGTCAATCCTAAAGCGGTTAGCAAAATGTCATTGATTTCCGTATGGTACGCCTCATGTACTTCTGTCAGTAGACTGCGTGTTTCTTCCTCAGACAGCGTAAAGCGAATGGTTTTTGTATGCAGCATTCTTTGATCCTCTGTAACATGATCCTTTTGCAGAGGTGCAGTTAAATGCCCAAGTACCTTTTTCCAATAGTCCCTTTCTGCCAGCAGCTCATCTGACACTGCATATTCCGTCAACTTCTGGGCATATGCTTGGAATGAATGTGTTTTTTCAGGAAGTGTCAGCTCTTCCCCACGCTTCGCCTGCTCATAAAGAGCCATGAAGTCTTCAAGGAAAATACGCCATGACACACCATCAATGACAAGGTGATGTACAACGAGCAATAAGTGATCTCCATGATCCGTACGGAAAATCGCAGGTTTGACTAACGGTCCCTCTGTTAAAGAAATACTCGCCTGCACTTCATTTGCCAGCTTTTCTACGTGCTCGATTTGCTGTGATCGTTCTCCTTGTACTTCTATCACGTCCACCGCTACATCGTTTTCGTCTACTCCACGATGACGCTGGATGATGCGTCCTTCTTCTATCGGATAAACCAATCGCAAAGCATCATGATGGGTCATCATCTGCTCGAGCACTTGCTTGACAAGCGCTTCATCCAAACCATTTGCCGCATGGAGCATAACGGACTGATTCCAATGATGCTGGCTGCTGAAGTTCCGTTCAAAGAACCAGCGCTGTATAGGTGTTAAAATAACCTCTCCTTCGACAGCTGACTGATCGGCTGTGAGAAGATCCGCTTCTTCGATATATGGGCGAAGCTCCGCAATCGTTGGATATTGGAAAAGCAGTTTCATATCGAGCTTCCAGCCTTCTTGCGTGAGTCTGCTTACCATCTGGATGCCTTTAATCGAATCTCCGCCAAGGAAGAAGAAGTGGTCGTGAATACCAACTTGGCTGACGCCAAGTACATCTTCCCAAATGCCGCAAAGCAGTGCTTCCACTTCATCTCTTGGCGCTTCGTATGCAGTTTGATTCGCTTCCACATCAGGTGCTGGCAGTGCTTTGAGATCGACTTTGCCATTTGCCGTCATCGGCAGTTGGTCTAGCTTGATGATCCATGATGGCACCATATATTCTGGCAAGATGCGCTTTAAGTTTTCTTTCAACGTATCCGTTTCTTTATCTGTGATGACGTAAGCGACAAGAGCGTCTTGATCACTTGCGTCTTTGACCGTTGTCACGACGGCTTCTTGGACTGAATCCAGCGCAAGGAGCTGCGCTTCAATTTCTGACAGCTCAATACGGAATCCGCGGATGCTCACTTGATGGTCTTTTCTGCCGAGGTAGATCAGCTCGCCATCCTCTGTCCATTTCACCAAGTCACCTGTACGGTACATGCGCTCTCCTGGATAAAATGGATCTGGGACAAACCGTTTGTCCGTTTCCTCTGGGAGATTCCAGTAGCCTCTTGCCAGTCCTTTCCCCGCAATCACGAGCTCACCCGGTACGCCTTGCGGCGAGAGGTCATATAACGAACCCATAATGTAAAAACGAGTATTGGCAATCGCTGTTCCGATAGGAAGCGTGCCTTGATCTGGATCAATGATCCCGCTTGTCGCCACGACCGTATTTTCTGTTGGGCCGTAGTTATTGACGAGTTTGTATGGAACGGGCTTCACCTGTTTTAGCTTGTCCCCGCCTGTCAGTAAGTAACGGAGAGAATGATTGTCCATCGACATAAACTGCTCACATAGCTGTGTTGGCAGGAATGCAATGGTGATGCCTTCGTGATTAAAATACGAATTGAGCTTGATCATATCGAGGCGAATCGCTTCGTCGATGATATGGAGCTCTGCGCCGGCGATCCACGTCGGGAACATCTCCCAAATGGAGGCATCAAAGCCAAAGCCGGCATATTTGGCGGTTCGGTCTTGTTTCGTCACCTGGAA
>NZ_JBQENU010000022.1:0-6423 GCF_052044605.1 Bacillus sp. 22483
CGGGATATCGCGGAGCTATGTGTCTCGGATAGAGAAACGCGCACTGATGAAGATGTTTCATGAGTTTTACCGGGCGGAAAAGGAGTAACGGAAGCGGGAAAAGGGGAAGTGATTTGAATTTTGTAAAAGAATCCTTCTTGTTAGTGGATAAAAAACAGACCATATGAGGTCTGTTTTTTATTTTATCTCTAAGCTAATGTCTTTCTGTATTACTTATTAAAAATAGCCGTATTCTATTTAATCGCCTAATGGGAGATCCTCTTTGTTGATTAAATATAACTTGTTATTATCTTGATATTTGCTAGGATAATGACCAATTAGATACTTCGTTAGGATTTTCAGTTCAGCTATATCAATCATTTTTGATTCTATAGCATTTTCCCAAAGTGTATTCAATGTTTCATCATCTATTATCTCTAGCACTTGCGGAACAAATTTTTTATTTTCTCGTTTATACGCTTGATAAGCTGTATAAGAAACCGCATCTAATACTGAATACCAGCCATATTGTTTTTGTTCATCTTTTTCTTTATTTGCGAACTCGGCTACATCTATATAATCTTCACTATCTATGTAGTTACATAAATCATCTGCATTTAACTCTTTACCAGAAAGCCATTTCCAGCAATCTTCTAAAGCTTTTTCTCCTATGTGGTAACCATCATCTTCTTTATCTATAAATGCATACATTCTTTCGGCTATTGCTAAGCCTAGTGCAACTTTAGCTTCTTCACTAAGGTCATTGATAAAATCCATTCTATAGCCTCTTTTCTATTTTTTTATTTTAACGACATTTTCTGTAACACCATTTTTAACATCAAAAGATAAAGTATCTCTTGGGTACGGGACACTTGGATCTCGTTCTGATGTTACTTTTATTTTCAATTCAGGATAGTGATCTGTCAGTTGCTTAAATATTCCTCTTTCCTCATTTGGAACTTGATCAAACAAACCTTTTGTACATTTCCTATCTAAACTCTTAAAAAACACGCCTTCATAATCAAAACCATGTTCATCATACCCTACATGTAAATGCATAGATTCATCTAAGTTATGTAACTTCTCATATGTACTCACTTTCATCTTGCTCCCTCTAACTTTTCTAATCATACTGAAAATCAATATCCCTCAACTCTACCCATTCAACAAGGTCAGGAACTGTTTTTGTCGTCAAAAAATGGTGAACGATTTGATAAGCTTGATCCCGATTGATGTAGCTACATGACGGCACATACAATGGGGCGCCTGCGACCAAATGCTCGATCGTTTCAATTTTTTCTCCCTTTTTAAAAGGGACCAAAAAATTTGGATATCTCATGATCAAGAACCCATACGGTTCCGTATAAAAGAAAACTAGACTTTCACTTTCCCAATCTTCTTCTATCTCAATGGAAGATTCACCGTTTCCTTGTTTCCAATACTCTTCACCCTCCTGAAAGAAAATTCTTTTCATGAATTCTTCTCCCGGATTTTCTACTGGAGCTCCTGTGGGGCCGTAGTATAAAAACATCCATATCTCTCCTTCATACCCATATCAACTTGTTAACCAACTGTTCTATTTCCTTCAAATTGATAAAAAGCTTGTGGGTCTTCGTTTAATTTTAATAAGTTATATAACTTTGGGTTTAACTTTTGAAAGCTCCGGTGATTTTAGCAAAGAAGGTGATCATCAATGCATGATGTTTTTTGTCTTGAAAGACTGCTTCTCGAACCGAATGAATTTCATTTACTTTGCAAACATACCCTGTCTCTTCATTCACCTCGCGTATCACGGCTTGATGCAGGTGTTCGCCTTTTTCTACAGCCCCACCCGGCAGTTCCCAATATCCCTTTACATTTTTAACTGCTAAAATATTTTCTTCCGTATCGTAAATAATAGCTGATACTACATCTACTCGTTTCAAATATATCTACCTTCATCGCTCTTTGTTTACATCAATTGTCGAATAAATAGCACGAACTGTTCATTTCAATACATTCATTATACGGTATCCTTGATACATGCAAAAAGAAGCATTCAGCAGATTGGATGCCCCAGCATGTGGATCATCATCATTTTACTGATTGTCCTCATTTGGTTTACTTGGAATATCGTTTCGTTATTAAGACAAATGAAAGAATCAAATGAGAAAAATATACAACTGTTAGAACATCAAAAACCGCAAAAATAAAAACCTCACTCTTTTAGAGAGAGGTTTCTTAGCGTACGCAAGTATTCTTACCGTTTCTCATGAAACAACATATTTCTGATTCGTTGAATATAATGCAGCGCAATATGAACGAGACATAAAATAAGCCCGATCATCGCAAGTATATAGATGGGCAGCATCAAACCAGGTACATAGTTAACGATAAAACCCAAACTAAATGCTGTCAGCATATATAGGCTAATCAACCTCATGAATACCATCCGAAGCCCTCCCTTTCTACACTCACTTTAACATGATTTCCCTTTATTTTCATAATATGCTTTAAAAAATGCGAATCTACTAAGATTCGCATCATCATTACGTATTCAATTCACCTTTCTTCTCACGCGCTTCCTTCCACTGCTCAAGCTCAGACACCGTCAATAATTGATATCCCTGTTTGGTGAGTTCTTTGATAATCGTGACGGCTGCGTTGGCTGAGGTGTCATAGATGTCGTGCATTAAGACCGTTTCACCGCTAGATGCATGGGCTAGAATGTAGTTCGCGACGTATTGGCTGTTTCGATATTTCCAGTCTTCAGGATCCACATCCCAAAGGGTCACTTTCATGTGAAGAGCTTCGTTGATTTGTCCGTTTGTCCCGCCATATGGCGGTCTAAAATGAGTCGGTGTGAACCCGCTCGCTTTTTCAATGATTTGCTGCGTGTCTTCTACTTGTTTGACCGCTTGTTTTAAAGGGAGTCTTGTGAGCAAAGGGTGGTTATAGGAATGGTTTCCAATTTCATTTCCACCCTTTCTGATTTCACTTAACATATCGGGATAATACTGAACCCTGCTGCCTAATACAAAAAATGTAGCATGTCCTTTGTTCTCTTTTAATGCTGTTAAAATTTTTGAGGTCGTTGATGGATTGGGCCCATCATCAAATGTGAGTGCAATGGCTTTTTGATTCGGATGAAATGTGGATGGTTTTGGCAATTTCACAATCTTTCTTGTTGGAATCGGTTCTTTTTTCTCGTTTTTGTTCAATTCTTTCTTAATATATTCGGGTTTTAATATTCCTTTCAGCAGTGTTTTCTTAATCGCTAACACTTGAGGGCCTTGATGATTTGGAGCGATTTGTCCTCTTGGAAAGTAGAATTCGATATAGCGATCCTTGATGGCAAAATACTGATAATTCTTCGCCACAGGAGACGTTCCCTGTTTGAGCAGCGGCTGATTTTCAGCTAGCGTTCGATCTTTTTTTAATTCCTCAAAAGTCATATGAGATAATTTTTGAAGATTGTCCTTCTTTGATAGAAAGATATCGTTGATTGATAAAAATGTCTGTTTCTTGAAATCAAAATTCATCATCTTCGTTTGATTGACGCCTTGCTTTCCGCCCTTCACCTCATATGTATTGAATTTGATTGCGACGGTTTGCTTGGCATAATGAATGATCTCATAATCGATATTTAATTCGTATCGTTTTTCTTCATTGACATCACTCGCTTGACTAAACGATGTTTTAAACCTTTCTAACGCTGTCTCTGCAAATCTTTTGATCTCCTGATCTAGTTTTTCTTGATGAAACAGCGGATAGTTGACAGCATATCTCATGAATTTCCCGTCATTCACAAGTGTGACAATTTCAACTTGTTTGTAGCTCGCATCTTGTTCTACTTTTTTTCTCTCTGTCCCGCTTGCCTGCTGGTTATGATAAAACGCAGCGATACCGATGACGATCGCAAGTACACACAGGACGAGACTGATCTTCCCTTTCATTGACACAATGATTCTCCTCTCGTGATGCCGTCATGTCTAAATGGCGTGTGTTTGTAGGATAGACTTTTCGCAGCCCCTTTTTAGTTTGCAAAAAACACATTTGTCACATTTTCGACATATTTTACGAGAGACATATAAAAAGGGCTTGATCGCTCAGCCCTTATTTTTGCATATACAGTTGGAATAACTTTGTTTCTTCATCAATAGAGCGTGCCTGGTCAAAAGCTGCTCTGACTGTCTTTGAGTTGTTCACCAGCTCATACAGCATGGTGAGAACAAAAATAAATGACGCATTTCCATCAATGTAGTCATCGGGCGCTGTATAGGATATCGCCCCTGTTTCTAAAAAAGCTTCTGCCAACTTTTTTTCGCCTAGTGTACAGCCTGTACATATAATGTGGACTCCATTTAACGAAGCATAGCGCTTTATGTCATCCGCACCAAAAGCAGCACCTCTCGGCTCACCCTCTTCGTATACATCTTCTCCTAACTCCGGCATGAGAAACGCTCCTTCTTCTCCGTGAAAGGATAAAAGAATGAAATCCGTCTCGCCTCTATTCCTCCCGGATAAAACATTAATCAGGTCATTCGGTCTGCCTATCCAATGCATATCGACTTTTGCGCCAAAGTTTTCAAGTGCTGCACGAAGCGCAAAGGATTCCAGCTCACTATTTGGTCCGGCTGCCAATGTGATGCGCATGACTGGCTGGCTCATTTATATCCCCTCCAAACGATGATAAACATAGCACCATTTTTTCCTCATCTACATATGCACCATTTATTTTTAGTGCTTTTTCTTCTACCGCATACGACTTAAATCCAACAGACTTGTAAAGATGTTTGGCTGGGTCGTTTGTTGTGACCACTGTTAAATATATTTGTTCGATGTCTTTTTTTTCGCGTGCAAAAGAAAGTACTTTTGTCAGAAGTGCCTTCCCCATTCCTTTTCCGCGTCCACTAGCCGTTACATACATCGCTGCCAAATTGGCACGGTGCTTTAATTTCTGCAAGGTTTCTTGTATGAGTGTGACCGAGCCGACCAGCTGACCTTGATGAAAGGCACCGAATGTCCACATAGATTGTGTAGAGGCAAAACGAGCCTTATATTTATTCTTCGTATCTAGCTTCTCTTCCTCGTAACTCATAGCAAAACTCTCTGGATTTAATCGGAGTGCTTCTAATCTCAAGTTCGCATATTCTTGAGCATCTTCTGGTGTTAACAATCGAATATTCAGAAAATCGCCTCCATCAGAATGAATTGATACTACAATTTTATCTTGAAAGAAGCTTTTGATCAAAATTTTTATGCAAAAAAAGGCATCCCATCACAGGATGCCTCACTTCTTTTTAACATTAAACTACCACTTACAGCGTTTGACCGGGCGGCAGCAAGGATTCTTGATATCACTGCCACAGTCATATTCTTCCACAATATACTCATTTCGAGTAGATTGCGTCACAGGGTAGTAGTTTTCAATTCTTTTGATGTTTTTATTGACGTTTGTGATATGAGTTGGATGAATCTTTCTGATCGTTTGTACATTTGTTGTCGTGTTGACAATTTGACGTGTAGGGGATACAACCGTTTCAACTTCTCCATGATTCCCCCTGCGAGGTCCAAAGAAAAAATTGTCTAATCGATTCCGGCTCATCTCAACACCCCTTCAAGTTGTCTTTCACTTACACTCTATCGTATGTCAGAGGTACGATTAGTGATTAGATGCTTGTCTATTTTTGATAAAATCCGCTTGTGATCTAGTAGTCTCTTTCTTTACAATAGGACAATTTTAACATATTATACAAATGATCTCTTGTGAAGGAAAGGACATTCATTGATGAAAACAAGACATAAGCTTTTTTCATTTTTCATTCTGCTCGTCGTGATCATCACCCTTCCCTTGCTGTCGCCTATGGTTTTTACAAATGCGACTGAAAGAGGAGCGATACGGCATGCCATTTATCAAGAAGGCTACCCTTACCAAAGCTATTTTGCTATTTTGCAAAAAAAGGACGATGTAGACCCTCAATATGGTCAGCTGTATGATGTGTATTGGCAGGCTTGGAAAAGCGAGACAGGAATGACACCTTCCGTCTGTTATTCAAAAAAGATAGAAGACCATGAATATAAGGTCAGCTGCGGAACTGCACCATAACATTTTTCAATAACTTTAAAATTAGAGGTGAACGATTTGATCAACACAACACAAACCATCGAACGAAACAAACTGGACATTGCACTTGAACTGACGCAATTGCATTTGAATCGATATGAAGCAAATCATCCTGATCAGCTGAGTGAAATTTATGCGAAATATTATGCGCTTCTTGAAGTACTGGACGTATCCTCATCTGATCAATTAATGGATTTACTGCCAGATGAACTGAAACAAATACTTGATTAAAAAAACCATCTATCCACACAGAATAGATGGTTCAGATTGTTGACAAAGGGCTAAAATGAACTTGATTTTAGCCCTTTGTCTTCTTTTCAGCGTGATAGAAAACCTTT
>NZ_JBQENU010000023.1:0-2182 GCF_052044605.1 Bacillus sp. 22483
CGGGATATCGCGGAGCTATGTGTCTCGGATAGAGAAACGCGCACTGATGAAGATGTTTCATGAGTTTTACCGGGCGGAGAAGGAGAAACGGAAGCGGGAGAAGGGGAAGTGATTTGAATTTTGTAAAAGAATCCTTCTTGTTAGTGGATAAAAAACAGACCATATGAGGTCTGTTCAGATTGTTGACAAAGGGCTAAAATGAACTTGATTTTAGCCCTTTGTCTTCTTTTCAGCGTGATAGAAAACCTTTGCAGTCTAGGAAGGACGAGCATCGGCGCGGAGCGAATTTAACATTCGTGAGCACCGAAGCGCAGGACTGACACCGAATGCGAGGGTTTGTCTACACGCTGAACAGACCATATGAGGTCTGTTTTTTATTTTTTCTCTATACTACTTTCCATCTGAATTTGGTTATAAGAATAGTTTCTAATCAATTGCCAATTAAATATCTAATTTATTTTCTAGTTTATACGCTTGATAAGCTTTATAACAAACTGCATCTAAGACTCTAAATCAGCTATATTTTAGAGATTATAAACCTGATTATGATACATTGAAAAAATGGCTAATTATTTTAATCAGTTGAGGAGATGTAGAAAAAGATATTAAACCCTGAAACAAAATTTTCTTTAAAGATATAAAATATGCAACCGATGATAAGATTGAGGAATTGTTTCAGTTTTGGTTGAATCTGATGTTTCCAAAATTAAGAGTATCAGACTTGTATTAGATTCACCATTCGACGAACATTTAAATAATGTTGCCGAAAAAAAGAATTAACAGTTGATTTAAAATAAATGCTCATTAAGAGTATTTATTTTTAGCCAAATACAGAACAAACGTTCTTTTCGTAAGGAGTTGCTTAAGTTGGAACGTATTTTGCCAAAAAACACAACACACTTAGATGACTGGATCGAAGCATTCTATCATCAAATCAACATTAAAAATCCATCAGAACTTGATCTATTAGACATTGCCTACCGCTCCAATTTAAAAGTCGAATTCTTAAACATCAGCAGCCGGTACTATGCTGGAACTATTATCATTGATAATCGCCTCAGCCCTCAAGAACAGTGGCAAGATTTTGGTCATGAACTTTGCCATGCGCTTAGACATGAAGGAAATCAATTAATCATGCCCCCACTGTTTAGAGAGCTGCAGGAAATGCAGGCGAAGCGTTTTGCATATAAGTTTTGTATTCCGACATTTATGCTTAGAAAATTTAAATATGAACAAATAAAATATGATGCTTCTTGTATTCTTGCTAATCAATTTAATGTTACTAGAAGCTTTGCTTATAGGAGACTCAGTTTATTTTTTAATGGTTAAAAAACGATTGATGTATTTTGTCTTTTATTATTTTCAAAGAGGAATTCTTTATTTTTATACTTTTTTTTCTCATTTTTCTCTTTAGCACCAGTATTTTTTCGAATAAAACATTTTTTGTTCGATTTATAAAAATAGTACCTATTATTCTACTTGTGAATTTAATTTTCATAAAGGTGCAAAATTTTTTGCATATAAGCTTCCCTTTTAAAATTAATTTCTTAATTTTAATTCTGACTACAATTATACTTAGTTACTTTTACGCAAAAATTTACCCTCGATTATGGCCTAAAAGCGAAATTGCAAATGCAAGTCATGATAATGCACAGGAAAAAAATTTAAAGGTTACTGATTTTATTAAACATATTAATAAAAAAAAGCCTACTATTGTATTACCCGTACTTACATTCTTTATCTTAGTTTTTGTCGTATCTACTCCTTTAATTTCTAAAGACACAGGAAAGCTTATGCGAACTGTTACACCATATACTTCTTTAAAATTTGAAAAAATTAGCTCTTCGTATCTTAAAACACCGATAGAAGGAATCTTGGTGATTGAAAAGAATGATATCCTATACATTTCAAACAAAGAAGGGCAATTAATAAGAATTAAAGATGAGAAATATAAAACTGAACCACATGAATGAAATTTTGGTGCACTTTTACTGCACCCACCTTTTGACATTAATAATGAAATCCTCATGCATTTACGCGCACTCAAAAAACAAAAAAGGACGTCTCTCTGCATGACCCCATCGGTCAGGATAAAGAAGGCAACGAAATTTCATTAATTGACGTCTTAAAATCAGAAAATGAAGACGTGATTGATACCATTCAGCTCAACATGGAGCTTGAA
>NZ_JBQENU010000024.1:0-1672 GCF_052044605.1 Bacillus sp. 22483
GTTCATTTTTCACATTAGAATATAGGTTAAGTCCTCGATCTATTAGTATCTGTCAGCTCCACGTGTCACCACGCTTCCACCTCAGACCTATCAACCTGATCATCTTTCAGGGATCTTACTTCCTTGCGGAATGGGAAATCTCATCTTGAGGGGGGCTTCATGCTTAGATGCTTTCAGCACTTATCCCGTCCGCACATAGCTACCCAGCGATGCCCTTGGCAGAACAACTGGTACACCAGCGGTGCGTCCATCCCGGTCCTCTCGTACTAAGGACAGCTCCTCTCAAATTTCCTGCGCCCGCGACGGATAGGGACCGAACTGTCTCACGACGTTCTGAACCCAGCTCGCGTACCGCTTTAATGGGCGAACAGCCCAACCCTTGGGACCGACTACAGCCCCAGGATGCGATGAGCCGACATCGAGGTGCCAAACCTCCCCGTCGATGTGGACTCTTGGGGGAGATAAGCCTGTTATCCCCGGGGTAGCTTTTATCCGTTGAGCGATGGCCCTTCCATGCGGAACCACCGGATCACTAAGCCCGACTTTCGTCCCTGCTCGACTTGTAGGTCTCGCAGTCAAGCTCCCTTGTGCCTTTACACTCTGCGAATGATTTCCAACCATTCTGAGGGAACCTTTGGGCGCCTCCGTTACATTTTAGGAGGCGACCGCCCCAGTCAAACTGCCCACCTGACACTGTCTCCCTGCCCGATAAGGGCAGCGGGTTAGAAGGTCAATACAGCCAGGGTAGTATCCCACCGATGCCTCCACCGAAGCTAGCGCTCCGGTTTCCAAGGCTCCTACCTATCCTGTACAAGCTGTACCAACATTCAATATCAGGCTGCAGTAAAGCTCCACGGGGTCTTTCCGTCCTGTCGCGGGTAACCTGCATCTTCACAGGTACTATAATTTCACCGAGTCTCTCGTTGAGACAGTGCCCAGATCGTTGCGCCTTTCGTGCGGGTCGGAACTTACCCGACAAGGAATTTCGCTACCTTAGGACCGTTATAGTTACGGCCGCCGTTTACTGGGGCTTCAATTCGCACCTTCGCTTACGCTAAGCGCTCCTCTTAACCTTCCAGCACCGGGCAGGCGTCAGCCCCTATACTTCGCCTTACGGCTTCGCAGAGACCTGTGTTTTTGCTAAACAGTCGCCTGGGCCTATTCACTGCGGCTTCTCGGGGCTTTAACACCCTAAGAAGCACCCCTTCTCCCGAAGTTACGGGGTCATTTTGCCGAGTTCCTTAACGAGAGTTCTCTCGATCACCTTAGGATTCTCTCCTCGCCTACCTGTGTCGGTTTGCGGTACGGGCACCTCTCACCTCGCTAGAGGCTTTTCTTGGCAGTGTGGAATCAGGAACTTCGCTACTAAATTTCGCTCGCCATCACAGCTCAGCCTTCACGGGAAACGGATTTGCCTATTTCCCAGCCTAACTGCTTGGACGCGGATATCCAATACCGCGCTTACCCTATCCTCCTGCGTCCCCCCATTGCTCAAATGGTGAGGAGGTGGTACAGGAATATCAACCTGTTGTCCATCGCCTACGCCTTTCGGCCTCGGCTTAGGTCCCGACTAACCCTGAGCGGACGAGCCTTCCTCAGGAAACCTTAGGCATTCGGTGGACGGGATTCTCACCCGTCTTTCGCTACTCATACCGGCATTCTCACTTCTAAG
>NZ_JBQENU010000026.1:0-1365 GCF_052044605.1 Bacillus sp. 22483
TCCTTCCGGTCTGACTTCACTGCACTTAGAACGCTCTCCTACCACTGTTCGTAAGAACAGTCCGCAGCTTCGGTGATACGTTTAGCCCCGGTACATTTTCGGCGCAGAGTCACTCGACCAGTGAGCTATTACGCACTCTTTAAATGGTGGCTGCTTCTAAGCCAACATCCTGGTTGTCTAAGCAACTCCACATCCTTTTCCACTTAACGTATACTTTGGGACCTTAGCTGGCGGTCTGGGCTGTTTCCCTTTCGACTACGGATCTTATCACTCGCAGTCTGACTCCCAAGGATAAGTCATCGGCATTCGGAGTTTGACTGAATTCGGTAACCCGGTAGGGGCCCCTAGTCCAATCAGTGCTCTACCTCCGAGACTCTTACCTTGAGGCTAGCCCTAAAGCTATTTCGGAGAGAACCAGCTATCTCCAGGTTCGATTGGCATTTCACCCCTACCCACACCTCATCCCCGCACTTTTCAACGTGCGTGGGTTCGGGCCTCCATTCAGTGTTACCTGAACTTCACCCTGGACATGGGTAGATCACCTGGTTTCGGGTCTACGACCACGTACTCATGCGCCCTATTCAGACTCGCTTTCGCTGCGGCTCCGCATCTTCTGCTTAACCTTGCACGGGATCGTAACTCGCCGGTTCATTCTACAAAAGGCACGCCATCACCCGTTAACGGGCTCTGACTACTTGTAGGCACACGGTTTCAGGATCTATTTCACTCCCCTTCCGGGGTGCTTTTCACCTTTCCCTCACGGTACTGGTTCACTATCGGTCACTAGGGAGTATTTAGCCTTGGGAGATGGTCCTCCCGGATTCCGACGGAATTTCACGTGTTCCGCCGTACTCAGGATCCACTCTGGAGAGAACAACATTTCAGTTACAGGGCTGTTACCTTCTTTGGCGGGCCTTTCCAGACCTCTTCGCTTATATCGTTCCTTTGTAACTCCGTATAGAGTGTCCTACAACCCCAAGAGGCAAGCCTCTTGGTTTGGGCTGTTCCCGTTTCGCTCGCCGCTACTCAGGGAATCGCATTTGCTTTCTCTTCCTCCGGGTACTTAGATGTTTCAGTTCCCCGGGTATGCCTTCTCATACTCTATGTATTCAAGTATGGATACTACTCCATTACGAGCAGTGGGTTTCCCCATTCGGAAATCTCCGGATCAAAGCTTGCTTACAGCTCCCCGAAGCATATCGGTGTTCGTCCCGTCCTTCATCGGCTCCTAGTGCCAAGGCATCCACCGTGCGCCCTTTCTAACTTAACCATTTCTTACTTTAGAAAGAATCACTATGTGTGATGAACTTTGCATTGCATTCAATGTGAATGTATTACTTATTGTTATCTAGTTTTCAAAGAACA
>NZ_JBQENU010000027.1:0-891 GCF_052044605.1 Bacillus sp. 22483
TTTCCCCCTGTGAGAGTAGGACGCCGCCAAGCCTTTCAAAGGATCAGTTCCAATCGGAACTGGTCTTTTTTGTGTTTTAATAAATGATATATCTATTTATATTGAAAATAGTGGTCTTTCACTACATTCTCAATAACTCATTCATTTCATCCCCTTCACTGGAATTCTAGACATTCTATAAAATTCTTATCATCGAATCTCGTCGCTCACTCATCTTGCTAAGAGTCAACATCGAAAGAGTAAACATGTCTAAAAAGGATCTTCTCCTCTGGCAACCATATGTAGCGAACTGCGCTTGCTGCTAGATCATTGAAACCTACATAAGAGAGAAAAGGGCATCTTGGTTTGCTAATGAGAGAGGGGAGGAAGATTTGAGTTAAGCAACACAATGTTTGATGAGGCAAGGGAACATTGAGACGAATTTTTGGAAAATGACCAGGATCAATTTAATATAAAGCAAATATACAAAATGGTTTCTCGGAAAAATAAAATAATAAAAAAATTCGTTTCTATATGCACGTTATCTGAGGATTTAAGGAATAAAACAAACATTTTTCAGCTTTAAAAGAGCTGTTTTTACATTGAAAAAGCGCTATTAATCCCCTTTTTAACAAAAAAACATAAAAAAATGAAAAAAAGACTTTTAAAATGAAGAGACAAGTGGTAAACTTCTTTAGGTGCCTTAACGAAAAGATGTGAAAAAATAGCTTTAAAATAAATTCAAAAATTATTTTAAAAAAGTCTTTACAAACAATATCTTATCGTTATATAATACTATTTGTCAGATCGAGAGACATTCGAAACGACATAATATGGAGGATTAGCTCAGCTGGGAGAGCATCTGCCTTACAAGCAGAGGGTCGGCGGTTCGAGCCCGTCATCCTCCACCAT
>NZ_JBQENU010000028.1:0-692 GCF_052044605.1 Bacillus sp. 22483
TCTTCAGCGCCGATGGTAGTTGGGGGTTTCCCCCTGTGAGAGTAGGACGCCGCCAAGCTTTTCAAAGGATCAGTTCCAATCGGAACTGGTCTTTTTTGTGCTGTTTGAAAGAAGATCACCTTGATACATATGTGGTATAAATCAGGTTGTTTTAATTCACTATAAGCGTGGAGATGCTCTAAATCAACGTGAAAGTCTGTGAAGCATGTTCACTTTTAAGTATGGAGAAAAGTAATAGAGAGAAAGAATAGCAGGTGTATAGATGCCTGATACAAATTCATTCATTTAAATGGAGTTGTATAAGTCTATTTTATTGAAGTCAAAACATTCATTGCGTTTAACAGTTGAAATAAAGAAATATCTATATCATTAAAGTATAAAAATTGAAAGGTTGCTGATATTTTTAAAGGATTTACTCGTTTTTAGAGAGAATATAGATAAGAGAAATACAGCTGTTAATCGTTGAATTGAAGCCGTTTTGACTGGTAACATCAACATCATCTGTTAAAAGAAATACGTTATGAAAAATGAAATAAAATTTTTTTAATATAGCCTTTACAAATGAGTAAAACCTGTATATAATAATCTTTGTCGGATCGAGAGATTCCTACATAGTGGAGGATTAGCTCAGCTGGGAGAGCATCTGCCTTACAAGCAGAGGGTCGGCGGTTCGAGCCCGTCATCCTCCACCA
>NZ_JBQENU010000029.1:0-469 GCF_052044605.1 Bacillus sp. 22483
TATGGTGGAGGATGACGGGCTCGAACCGCCGACCCTCTGCTTGTAAGGCAGATGCTCTCCCAGCTGAGCTAATCCTCCGAATAAAATGCTGGTATGTATTTCTATAGAAATGGTGACCCGTACGGGATTCGAACCCGTGTTACCGCCGTGAAAGGGCGGTGTCTTAACCGCTTGACCAACGGGCCCTCTTATATGTATCTTGTGGCGGAGAGCAAGGGATTCGAACCCTTGAGACGGGGTTACCGCCTACACGATTTCCAATCGTGCTCCTTCGGCCACTCGGACAGCTCTCCAAATTGGCTCCGCAGGTAGGATTCGAACCTACGACCGATCGGTTAACAGCCGATAGCTCTACCACTGAGCTACTGCGGAATGAAGAAAGCCTGGCGATGTCCTACTCTCACAGGGGGAAACCCCCAACTACCATCGGCGCTGAAGAGCTTAACTTCCGTGTTCGGTATGGGAACGG
>NZ_JBQENU010000030.1:0-421 GCF_052044605.1 Bacillus sp. 22483
CAAAATACCAGCTAACCCTACTCCGGTTGCCCCGGTATCTCCCGTTGCTCCTGTGGCTCCGGTTACTCCGGTCGCTCCTGTATCTCCCGTAGCGCCCGTGGCTCCGGTTACTCCAGTCGCTCCCGTATCTCCCGTTACACCTGTGGCTCCGGTTACTCCAGTCGCTCCCGTATCTCCCGTTACTCCTGTGGCTCCGGTTACTCCGGTCGCTCCCGTATCTCCCGTTGCACCGGTCGCTCCGATTGCTCCTGTCGCTCCTGTATCTCCCGTTGCACCCGTGGCTCCGGTTGCTCCAGTCGCTCCCGTATCTCCCGTTGCACCCGTGGCTCCTGTTCCTGTTGCACCTGTGGCACCCGTATCTCCTGTGGCTCCGGTCGCTCCGGTTGCGCCTGTATCTCCAGTAGCGCCAGTCGCTCCTGTT
>NZ_JBQENU010000031.1:0-347 GCF_052044605.1 Bacillus sp. 22483
ACCTTCGCTTCAAAAGTAACCGTATGCCAGTCTGTGTCTTTAATATCACCAAATTGACCGGTCACTGTGCCTTTTGTGTAGTCTCCGTTGTCATCATCTTTTGCATCTGTGACGGCTTGGTCATCTACTTTTAGTGACCCCTCGACGTATTCAAGACCTTCGGGCAGTTGATCTGCGATGACTAAATCTTTGATGATACTGTCTTCTACACTATTTTTTGTTTTGATGGTGTAAAGAAGGGTGTCGCCTACCTGAACTTGTTTTTCATTTGTATTGCCTTCTGCTTTTTGAGAGATCTCAGATGTTTTTTCTGATTCAAGCTTTGGATCTCTTGGATCAATTTTTGT
>NZ_JBQENU010000032.1:0-339 GCF_052044605.1 Bacillus sp. 22483
CGAACCCCCGCGGGCTTTGACACCCCTGTCGGTTTTCAAGACCGATCCCTTCAGCCGGACTTGGGTATTCCTCCGTATAGATGGTGGACCTTGTAGGACTCGAACCTACGACCGGACGGTTATGAGCCGTCTGCTCTAACCAACTGAGCTAAAGGTCCTTTATAGCGGCGGAGGGGATCGAACCCCCGACCTCACGGGTATGAACCGTACGCTCTAGCCAGCTGAGCTACACCGCCATGATATAAAATAATCTTTTAAAAAGTGGAGCCTAGCGGGATCGAACCGCTGACCTCCTGCGTGCAAGGCAGGCGCTCTCCCAGCTGAGCTAAGGCCCCATAA
>NZ_JBQENU010000033.1:0-336 GCF_052044605.1 Bacillus sp. 22483
GGCGGATTCGAACCGCCGAACCCGGAGGGAGCGGATTTACAGTCCGCCGCGTTTAGCCACTTCGCTACCCCTCCACATTTGAAAAACAGTGCCGGCAAGAGGACTTGAACCCCCAACCTACTGATTACAAGTCAGTTGCTCTACCAATTGAGCTACACCGGCAAATAGTGGTGGCTCGGGACGGAATCGAACCGCCGACACACGGATTTTCAGTCCGTTGCTCTACCAACTGAGCTACCGAGCCAAGTATTCTTTTTGAAAAATGGCGGTCCGGACGGGACTCGAACCCGCGACCTCCTGCGTGACAGGCAGGCATTCTAACCAACTGAACTACCG
>NZ_JBQENU010000034.1:0-324 GCF_052044605.1 Bacillus sp. 22483
CACACCAGTGGCCCCAGTAGGTCCGGTTGAACCTGTGATACCAGTAGCACCAGTCGGACCGGTTGAACCTGTGATACCCGTGGCCCCAGTAGCTCCAGTTGCACCCGTGATTCCAGTGGCCCCAGTAGATCCGGTTGAACCTGTGATACCCGTGGCCCCAGTAGCTCCAGTTGCACCCGTGATTCCAGTGGCCCCAGTAGCTCCGGTTGAACCTGTGATACCAGTAGCACCAGTAGGTCCGGTTGAACCTGTGATTCCCGTAGCTCCAGTCGGACCAGTTGGTCCAGTGCTGCCCGTCACACCAGTGGCCCCAGTAGGTCCGGT
>NZ_JBQENU010000035.1:0-323 GCF_052044605.1 Bacillus sp. 22483
GCAACGGGAGATACCGGGGCAACCGGAGTAGGGTTAGCTGGTATTTTGGCATTTGACCCAGCAACAGCTCCAACCTATCCAGTAGGTCAAGTGGTGACATATGAAGGTGGAACTTATATCGTAAATACAGCGCCACCAACTGGCACACCAGATACGTCTCCAGATTATACGTTATTGGCAGCCGCAGGTGTGACAGGCGCCACGGGAGATACAGGAGCGACCGGAGTAACCGGAGCCACAGGTGTAACGGGAGATACGGGAGCGACCGGAGTAACCGGAGCCACGGGTGCAACGGGAGATACGGGAGCGACTGGAGTAACCGG
>NZ_JBQENU010000036.1:0-311 GCF_052044605.1 Bacillus sp. 22483
CAAAAAGCCTTTCATGAAGGTGTTTCTGGAACGCTTGATGATACAAACTTTGGCGGCGATACCTTTGTAGAAGAACACTTTTTAGACAACGCTGTACATATGGGCATCAAAAACGCCAAAAGCATTGTAAAGGATCAAAAAAAGGCACTCAAAACGATTTTTCAAGATATTGATGACCTCATTTCTCTGGAGGTATTTGATAGTAAAACCTTTGACGAAAAGATTGCAGATGCGGAAGATGAACGCAAGAAAACGGTTAAAGATTTAATAGAACTTGATCAAAATCTAAAAGATGAATATGCTTTGTCAGA